>DAOUSS010000171.1 GCA_030627085.1 Candidatus Stahliibacteriota bacterium
CCTGACCTTGACTGTCGAGACCGGGAGGTCTCTCCCACAAAGAGATGCCTCCCACAAATAAATCTTGCAATCTGCCTAAAAAACATAAGGGGGATTAGATCTGGATACTACTATTTTTAACCAGTTAGTGTCGAACTTTTATAATTAGCAAATACAACTACTATGCAGCGAATACTTACCTGTAATATAGGAAATACGAATACCCAGATTGCAAACTGGGTTGAAAATAGAATTGAGAAGGTAATTCAATTTGATACACAGCATCTATATGAGGGAAAAATAAATTTGAAAAAACCTGGTGCAGTTTTCACTGCTTCAACTGTACCAGACAAAGCAGAAGAATGGGAAAAAATTGTGAAGAATATATGGGGACTTAATGTCACCTTTATAGATGGAAAGATTGACTTTGGTGTAGAAATTGAATATAAAGGGAATCTTGGGCAGGATAGGATATCAAATCTTGCTGGTGCATATATCAAGGCAGGAGACAATTTTGTAGTTATAGATTTTGGTAGTGCAACAACTGTGGATGTTGTTGTCAATGCAAGATATATAGGAGGACTCATTTTTGCGGGTATGGATCTGGGACTTAAAGCACTTCATAGATATACCTCCCTTTTACCGAGGGTTGAACCCAAGAAGGTGGACAAAATACTCGGAAAGGGCACAGATGAATGCCTTCTGTTGGGTGCATATTGGGGTGAAGAAACGAGAATAAGAGGCATTGTAGATGGGATAAGGAAGGAATTTAAACAGGATTTTCCTGTTTTAACCACGGGTGGTATGGGTGAAGAAATATCAAGAGCACTGGGATACAGATACGATAGATGGCTTACCCTCAGAGGAATAAAATATATTGCAGATAGAACCAATCCTTTACCTTAACCTTATCTTGGGTCTGTGGTCTTTTGTCTGTGGTCTTGTCTTTCTCACGCGATTACAGAAACGATTCCAAGCACTTCTTTTACATCTCCTTTAAACAGTGTCCTCGCGCACTCGTTCAGGGTTGCGCCTGTCGTTAAGACATCATCCACAAGAAGAATAGTCTTATCCTTGATGAGCTTTATCCTTTGTTTGTTAACTACAAACGCATCCTTCACATTTGTTGCCCTCTCTTCTGATGGGAGTTTTGTCTGAGAAGGAGTTGCCCTTACACGGATGAGAGCGTCGGAGACAAGGGGTATGTTTAATTCAACGGATAGTTCTTTCCCGAGTAACTCTGCCTGGTTATAGCCTCTTTCTCTTGTTCTTGTTGTATGCAGAGGAACAGGTACTATTACATTACAATTGCGATATATCTCTTCTTTTAAAATTGCCTGTATCATAAGGCTTCCAAGGATCTTTGCCGTTCCTCTTTTCCCATTATACTTCAGCAAAATAATTAAGTGTTCTGCAATTCCATCATAGGGAGATATTCCTCTTATGTAAGAACAGGGATGACGCTCTATTATACAGGTATTGCAAACTTTAATATCGGGGGTTGGAAGAGGCCTTCCGCATCTTTCACAATAAGGTGGGGATAACAGCCTTATTCGTGAGTAACAGTCATTACATATAATGTTTTCTTCACTCTTCAGTCTTCTTTTACATATATAACATACGGGAGGGAGAATGAGGTCTATCAGGTCTTTAAGAAAATGCATAAGGTTTTAGAACTCCGTGCCAACCTGGAAATGTGGCATCCATCCCTGCTCTCCATAGGCAAAATCAAATCCCAGAAGTCCCATCATCGGTATCTCCATTCTTATACCAAATCCTATACCCCTCTTCAAGTCAAACAGATTTATATCTTCAAGATTATTCCAGGTATTTCCAAGGTCCATAAAGACGATTGGATACATATTCTGCTCAAAGGCGATCTTTGTCTCAACGGTGAACAGAAGTGCGTATCTACCACCAGTGAATTTGCCATTTTCAAGAGTGCCTATGGATAAGTCTGGGTATCCCCGTAGTCCCCAGGCACCCACACCGCCGAGTATAAATCGCTCATATGCAGGAGCGTTTTTAGGATTGAGTATGCCAAGTTTACCCCTTACAAGGGTGGCGAAATTGTGAGGCAGGCGATTATAAATATGTGATTCGAGTATGTACTTTTGGAATTTGACATTACCACCGAGGCCTGATAGTTCCGCGCTGAGGTAATTTTTTGAACCCTCTTTTGGATTCATAAAGTTATCTCGCGAATCCCTTCTTAGTCCAAATGTGATAGCACTTTTCCACCTCTCGCCAGCCTGTAGTATCAATGACATTGGCGCAGAACTGTCAGCGCTGATGAAGATATTTTCAATACCATAGTTGATATATCCACTCGTGTAGGCTAATCTTGGTATAGGTCTCGTTATATCTATTCTTCCACCCTTTCTCCTTTCGGCGAAGTTGAGCTGTTCTATCTCCAGGTTAAATATATTCAGTCCTAAGGATAAAGGGTTATCGAAGAGCCATGGTTCTCTGAAACCAAGTTCGTAATTCGTGTATTTGCCCCCTTTATCTGCTCTAATATATAGAAGTTCACCGAGTCCCCTCAGATTCGGGATTGATATGCTTACATTTCCTGTGAATTTTGTCTCTGCTGAATATCCAATACCAACTGAAAATTGTCCAGCCTGTTTCTCTTCTATATTAAATATGAGGTCTATATCACCACTATCGTTTGCTACCTTCGTATCGAGTGTCAGATTGGAAAAAAATCCAAGGTTGTATACCTTTCTCTGAGAGCGTATAAGTTCGTTCCTTCGTAATATATCACCGGGAAAGATTGTAAGTTCTCTCCGTATAACCTTCTCGTGAGTTTTAGTGTTGCCTTTGACCCAAATGTAGTGCACCCTTGCAGGATTTCCCTCTTTAATGTTGTATGTTATATTTACGATAGAATCGTTCAGCTCTTCTTCTACATTAACATAGAGATATAAATATCCAAGGTCTCCATAGATTTCGTATAGACTCTGAGTGCTTTCTTGCAATTTCTTGTTATTGTATACATTATCTTTTTTGAATTTTATGCATTTATACAATATTTCGTCGGGTATAATCTTATTGCCTGAAAAACTGGCATCTCCAAAATATAGCTTCTTTCTCTCATCAATAGTTATCTCAATCTTCACCCAGTTTCCATTTAGTTGGATAAACTCTATATTCTTTATCTCCGCGTTTGGAAACCCTCGTTCTGCATAGAATTGTTCTATCTTATCCTTGTCTTCCTCAAACTTATCCCCATTGAATATAGCCTTTCTATACCATGTTTTTTCCCTGTTCTGCATTGTTTTTTCGATTGCTTTATCAGGGAATGCGTTATTTCCAATGATTTCTATTTGCCTTATTCTCAGGTTTACCTTTTCTGTAATAAAGAATCTTATAATCATTCCGTCTTCTGTCATCTCCGTTTTTGGTTCAACCTCTACAAGAAAGTGCCCTTTGTCCTTGTACTCTTTAAGGATGTTAACCTTACCATCAAATATACGCCTATCAGAAGCTATATCTCCCTTTTTTATGCCGCACACCTCGTTCAATTTTTTGTCCTTTATCTTCTTATTGCCGACAAATTCAACCTTGCTTACTCTTGGATACTCCTCAACCTGAATTATAACTTTAACGCCTCCTCCTTTTCGTTCGCTGTCTATTGTGATATCACGGAAGAGTCCAAGGGCATATAATTTCTTTATACCATCTCCTGCACTCTTAGAGGTGAACTCTTTACCCACAGCAAGCCCTGAGGCGGCAGTTATCAGCGTCCTGTCCACGAGTTTATTGCCCTTCACCTCTATATCAACCACAATCTGTGAGTAGAGTGAAGAGGCAAAGAAAAGAGTTATTATCAGGAGTTTCTTCATTTTACATAGTTTGTAGCATAAATAAGATGTACGTCAACTATACAGGCTGTGCAGAAATGTGATTTTCCCATGTTGCGGCTCGACTGAGCTCGCCGAAGGCGGACAGGAACGACTCAACTGAGCCCCTCGGTATTGAGCCTCGGGACGAAATGCTCGCCGAAGTCAAACCTTGTC
>DAOUSS010000327.1 GCA_030627085.1 Candidatus Stahliibacteriota bacterium
ATGAAGAAGCTTTATGTTATGAATTAGAACAGCGAGGGATTCCTTTCCAGAGACAAGTTGAGATAGATATCTATTATAAAGACCACTTGATTCCCAAAAAGTATAGGACTGATATAATAGTAGATGACAAAGTTATTGTGGAGGTTAAAGCTACCTCTGGTTTAACAAGAGTAGATGAGGCACAACTAATGCATTACTTGAAAGCTACAAAATATAGAGTTGGATTACTCCTGAACTTCGGGAAGGAAAAACTGGAGAAAAGAAGAATAATCTTGTGAAAATCTTGTGACAATCTGGTGGTTACTTTAAAACACAATACTTTTGTATATGAGAAATCGCGAAATTGCATCCATATTTGAGAGAATTGCAGATGCCCTCGAGTTCAAAGGCGAGAATGTATTCAAAATAAATGCATACAGAAAGGTAGCAAGAGTGCTTTCCGATATGGCAGAAGATATTGAGATTATGTGGAAAGAGGAAAGACTTCAGAATATTCCTGGTATAGGGGAGGGCATTGCAAAAAAGATTGAGGAGTTCCTGACTACGGGAAGGATGACAAAATATGAGGAGGTAATGGAGGGTATACCTGAGGATTTGCTTTACCTTATGGATGTTTCATCAATTGGTCAAAAGACCCTCAGAATCGCATACGATAAACTTGGAGTTAGAACCAGAGATGATTTTGTAAAAGTACTGGAAGATGGTAGTCTTGCATCCCTTCCAGGAATGGGAGAGAAGAAAGTCCAAAACATAAAGAAAGGACTTGAGATATATGAGAGGGGACATGAAAGGATATCCATAGGTGAGGCGTTTCCCCTTGTAGAGGAAATAATCTCTTATCTTAAGGAAAGATTCCCGACTGCCCAAATTACACCCTGTGGTTCACTACGCAGAATGAAGGAGACAATTGGGGATATAGATATAACAGTAGGTTCTAAAGAGGCGAAAAAGATAGTAGATGCGTTTATAAGTACGAAATCTGTAAGTGAGGTACTTGGAGCAGGAGAGACAAAGGCATCAGTTCTTATTCAGGTCGGAGAGCGTTCTCTGCAAGTTGATATCAGGGTCATTCCAGAGGATTGTTATGGTTCCTGCATCCAGTATTTTACAGGTTCAAAGGCACACAATATACATTTGCGTACACTTGCCATGAAGAAGGGGCTGAAAATTTCCGAGTATGGTGTATTTAGAGATGAGGAAAAGATTGCAGGAAAATCAGAAGAAATGGTATACGGGACGCTTGGTTTACCTTGGATTCCTCCGGAGATAAGAGAAGATTCGGGTGAAATAGAAGCTGCTCTGAAAGGAACCTTGCCAGAACTTATAGGGTATTCTGATATAAAAGGTGACCTCCATATACACTCAAATTACTCCGATGGCGTAAGTTCAATCTATGAAATTGCAAAAAAGGCGAAGGAACTCGGGTATGAATACATATGTATAACTGACCATTCACAGAAAGCAAGATATGCTGGAGGTCTTTCTCCTTCAAAACTGGTAGAGAGGAATAAAGAGTGCGAGAGGGTTGAAAAGGAAGTAGGTTTAAGGATATTTAAGGGGATTGAACTTGAGCTTACGCCCGAGGGGCACGACTACTCAGAAGAGGTACTCC
>DAOUSS010000199.1 GCA_030627085.1 Candidatus Stahliibacteriota bacterium
AATAGTAGTATCCAGATCTAATCCCCCTTATGTTTTTTAGGCAGATTGCAAGATTTATTTGTGGGAGGCATCTCTTTGTGGGAGAGACCTCCCGGTCTCGACAGTCAAGGTCAGGAGACCTTTCCCACAGAAAAACATACGAAGGCGATCTACCACATTTATATTTCTGTAGACAAATCGCCGCTGACACTTGGTTAAGAAAAAATCATAAAACCTTTCTGCACTTTTAGATATGGGCGCTGAGGGATTCGAACCCCCGACCTCCTGAATGTAAGTCAGACGCGCTAACCAACTGCGCCAAGCGCCCAAGTACCCCTGGCGCGATTCGAACGCACGACTCCCGGTTTAGGAAACCGGTGCTCTTTCCTACTGAGCTACAGGGGCGATAAGTAAAATTAAATATCAAAAATTTCTAAATTCTGAGCTGTTTGTGACTCCTGTGCAGGTAAGATTGAAATTTGGAATTTGTTTAGAGTTTCGAATTTAGGATTTTAAACCTTGATCGGTGCTCCGTCCGTTGAGCTATCGGGGCTTCGTAATACATTATACCATACGAACGCATTTTTGTCAAGAAAAAAATTGGACGCAGATTCACCCTTGATTTCTTTACTATTGTGGTGTCAGGAGTTACCTCCTGACACATACTCAACACTATGACTTATTGTATACTTCCCTATGCAATCAAGAAAAATTTCGTCGGATAAAAAGATTAAAAGAGGGTAGCTGATGGGTTTTATATTCTGGTGTTGCAGATGCAATTCAACATCTCTACCTGTCGCCTGCCTGACGGCAGGCAGGGTAGACAGGAATTGAATTTGTTGAAGCAAAGCGCAAATCCCTCATTTGCGGGAAGGTAGAGAAAGAGATTGTGAGAGTGAGAAAGCGAATGGCAATAATATGATAAAAAACGCCAGGATAATCAATACGAGGTTTCCTTGTTATATATCAATTATCATAGTAAACCTATAGCAAACTCAAATTATCAAGTCTAAATTTCAGTTTTCAGCCTGATCCCCAATTTTCCCCATATGGTTATATGATACTATCTGATTAATATCATCTTCTTCGTGCCACAGAAATCCTCGGTTTCAAGGCGATAAAAGTAGATTCCGGGAGACATCTTCATTCCCTTATCATTCATGCCATTCCACATTATATCATAGTAACCTGCCTTTTTTTGTTCGCTTACAAGTGTAATAACCCTTTGACCCGACAGGTTGTAGATGACGATGTTAACATAGGATTCCCTTGGAAGTTCAAATTCTATATTGGTATTAAGGGTAAATGGGTTTGGATAGTTCTGTTCCAACGAGAAAGTTACTGGCAGAAAAGTGAATTGAATGTCATTGGAAACTGGTAATATGAAGTCAGAAGCAACAGGCAGGTGGTCGGAGGCCATAATCACATCCTGCGGTTGAAGACCGTAGGAAGCAAGTGAATCTGCGGACATCTCAGGCGTAAACAGAATGAAATGATTGCCCGGGATTATGACACTATCGGTGTAAATAATGAAGTCGAGCCGTCCGGGCCAAAAGGAACTATTATCTCTATACCAAGTGTAGGTCATTGGCAGATCAGTCTGGCGAGGTGAGAGGTCTGCTAAATCGGTTCCATCCCAGTCCGGTGCAAATGGTTGCCCATATATATCCACATTTACAATTTCGCCGGTTAGTAATGTTTCAAGCTGCTGTCTATAACCGACCAAATTCATATCTCCCATAATGATTATTGGTGTACCCGATTCAAGGTCAAGAAACCCCCCCGGTGCCTTGGCGTCACGAATAAATGCCATAATAGCATCAATTTCGAGCTGTCGCTCAGTGTTATTCTCGCAGCATGGCAGATGTGCCACAATAAGAAGTAAATCCGTATCGTACATTGGCCGCAGGTCAATAAGGAAAGCACCATTCCCATCAATAGGATAAGCGCTGCAAATTAGATATCTGCTAATGGTAATAATATCCGGGTCTACCCTGGAGCTATACCACTGCTGCCCGGTTGAAGGGAGCATAGACTCAATCAGACTCGCTGTCTCCTCAGCGGAGTATCCGTAAATCTCCTGAAAACCGATAATATCGGGTTTAATGGCATTCAATATCCGATCGAAATACTGCACGCGAGAGGGATCAAAAAGCCCGGAAAATAAAACATTGTAGGTTAGAAGGCGTAGGTGGTCTGTATCGTATCTCTTCAATGTAATCGATGCTAGAGGTGGAAGTGATGTGTCGTCAAATGTGTAGGTTATGCTCATTCCACTATCTGGAAGTAGGTCCCCGCCAGTCAGGTCGGCGAACATAATCTTTAAAGTATCTTCAGGAAAAAGAGGTATCGGGTACACCGGTTCGACGTATCGATCAATTGCAATCTCGAACTGCGTGGAGGTTACAGTTGGGGCCGTTACCAAATCTATATGTCTGTGGGAAATGGAAAAGGAATCAACCCCAGACACGAAAATACCAGTTCTATCACCAAAATTCCATTCAAGTTCCGCACCGATTCCGTGAATCTGTGTACCTGTTACCGGGTTATTATCGGTGTCGAGGAAGAGAATAAGGTCATTATCGTTCTGTAGATTAATCTCAGCTCCGACCTCAATGCGCAGGAAAAGAAATCGTTCATCATTTGCAATCCAGAGCTGACCGAAGTCAATATCACCGGAAACCTGATCACCAATGGGATCTGTATATATAGGTATGAGATTTTGCCAATCTGAAAAGTCACCATCTATAAAAATACGAGCAGCTTGTGAAAATGCGGGCACCGGAAGCAGCAATAAGATAAGTGAGGCAACAACAAGACCTGCAAATGCAATTTCAGTCAGGATATTTATAAAATAGAAGTTTTGGAAAGCCAAACTTACTTTCTTGATAGATGTTTTACTTTCAATATTGGTCATATTATCCCTTATTTGACAAAAAAGTAGTCTTTTTTAACTGGATAGGTCACGATTAAACCCCCTTATAAAGAAATGCCTTGTGGAGCAACGCCACTGTCTCAGTTCAGCTCAGGTTTTTACGGTTTGAGCTGCAACCGATTGTCAGACACAATTACTTTTCGGCATTCTTCCTCAATCGAGTCCATATAATGTAGAATGGGGTTAGGCTGAAAACTGAAAAATAGTGGTTTGCCATTCCAATTCTCTTCGTATATCAATTTTAAAAAGATTATGGGGTCAGACCTGAAAAAAGAAAATACTATTTCGAAAGGTATGATGTATTGATACTATGGCAAGACTGTTGAAAAGGGATATACTGGATGGCTATATCATGTTATCTCTCAGACTATAATGAAAATGTCCAGCTCGGATTATGCCAATGCCTCAACCATGGCAAAAACGGTGGAAGGACTGGTAACAGAGAACCTCGCCCCCAAAGAACGGGTTAAAAGGACATTTGAAAATTAAAGACCTGACCCCATTTACCGACTGATAGGGGCAAATACCGGCGACGGGACTCGAACCCATGACACCCTGATCCACAGTCAGGTGCTCTACCATCTGAGCTACGCCGGC
>DAOUSS010000090.1 GCA_030627085.1 Candidatus Stahliibacteriota bacterium
GAGCGAAAGGTTCTCTTCTAAAAAATCTACTCAAAGAACCTTTTTAGAAGAAAAACTACCTATTTCTAAATACCCTCTTAAAATTAGCTACAGAGAACACAAATGGTCATTAGGTCATTTGGTAATTAGGTCGTTAGGTTATCATCCCGTGGTGTCAGGAGTTGCCTTACGGCGACCTTCGGTATACCCTCCTGACACAAGTTATTAGGTAATTGACACAACGACGCTAAGACGCAATGACACGATGACGTCTCGACTACAATCTACAATCTGTAATCTATAATCTATTGGTTAAACTTCCGTATAATACAACAAAAATTTCAAAATGTCAAGAAAAAAATTTAACCACAGAGGACACAGAGAACACAAAATGTTTTTAACATAGAAAGTAACCGCAAAAGACACGGAAAACTTAAAAAACCTCTGCGTTGTCTCTATCGAACTCTGTGCTCTCTCCTATTAAACTCAAGCAGGCCTCAGGCGAGATCAGGCAAGAAAAATATTAATGGCTCGACTGAGCGGCTCGGCTGAGCTCGCCGAAGATGGACAATTTGAGCACACAGAGAAGAATAAATATTGTTTCTCCGTGGTTCCCCCGTTAAATAGAGTTGCTTTACAGCACACTTTAGCATTTATTTTTGGGTTATTTAACGGGGTGAATCTGTGGTTGAGAGACTTTTTCAGCAATCTCAAAATTTTTAGATTGACAAAACCAAAGAAATGTGTTATAATATACAGTTAATTATGAGAGTTCTTCTTTGCTCTGACTCTTATTACCCCCATCCGGGAGGTATATCTGAATATATCCATTACCTTGCAATTAGCCTTAGAAGGCTAGGTAATGATGTGCTTATACTTGCTCCCAGGTACAGAGAAGAATACAAGAACGGTGACGATGTTGTGAGAATAGGGCGATGTGTCTTATTTCAGGGAAACAAATCTACTATAACTTTTACATATGACAGGAAACTTCCTTATCTTGTGAAGGATTTCCTTTCTTCAGAGAAATTTGATATTACTCATACCAGTGGCCCTCTGGGCTGGAATCTGCCATACTGGGTGCTCCATTTTTCAAAGAGTATAAATGTTGCGACATTTCAAACGAGTTTTGTCGGGTTTAACTTTTACAAGCTTGCAAAATTTCCGTTCAAGAGAGAACTGGAAACGAAGGTTGATGGAGCTATTGTGCCATCCAGGGCAGCACTTAATGCAATAGCACCGCATTTTTTGCTCTATTACAAGATTATACCCGATGGTGTTGACACAGAGAGGTTTTACCCGGAGATAGAGCCGATCAAAGAACTCCCGGAAGGGAAAAAGATTCTGTTTGTTGGGAGGTTGGATCCGAGGAAAGGTCTTAATAGGTTGATATCTGCATTTACAATGATAAAGCAAAAGATACCTTCTGCCTTTCTCGTTGTAGTGGGTAAGGGGAATATTGAAACTTACAGGAAGATGATTCCTCATAACATCAGGAAATATGTCATATTCAAGGGTTATGTTGATCCAGATACACTTCCGAGGTATTACGCATCCTGTGATGTCTATGTATCTCCTGCTATTGGAGGAGAAACGTTTGGAATCGTTTTACTTGAAGCAATGGCATCCGGTATACCCGTAATTGCCTCAGACATTCCTGGATACAATGAGGTAGTAAAAGATAGAAAGAATGGAATTCTTTTTGACCCATTCTCGACAGAGGAACTTGCCCTTAGGACCATCGAGTTACTGGAAGATGAAAAGCTTAGAATAAGGCTTAAAGAAAAGGGTAGAAAATATGCCCTCCAGTTGTCATGGGACAGGGTTGCAGAAAGGGTTGTTGATTTTTATGAAGAGTTATATAACAAGATATAATCATAAAGAGATTGAGGAGAAATGGCTATCTTACTGGGAGGAAAAGGGATTTTTCCATGCGGATGTAAATCCTTCAAAAGAGCCATATACCATCTCTATGCCTCCTCCGAATGTTACAGACATACTCCATCTCGGGCATGCCCTAAACATCACAATACAGGATATTTATATAAGGTGGAAGAGGATACAGGGATATGAGGCATTGTGGGTTCCGGGCGTTGACCATGCCTCTATAGCAACACAGGTTGTGGTGGAGAAGCAACTACCAGAAGGGAAGACAAAGGAGGATATTGGCAGAGAGAAGTTTTTAGAGATGTTATGGAACTGGGTAGGTGAGAAGAAGAGTTATATACTTGGTCAATTAAAGAGACTTGGATGTTCGGCAGACTTCAGAAGAACGAAATTCACTCTTGACCCAGATCTCTCTCTCGCTGTGAGAGAGGCATTTGTGAGACTCTACGAGAAGGGATTGATATACAGAGGAGATTATGTTGTTAACTGGTGTCCGAGATGCCAGACGGCGCTTTCCAATGAAGAGGTTGAATATGAGGAAGAGAATGGGAAGCTTTATTATATCAAATATCAAATATCAAATATCAAAATGCAAAATTCGCAATTCGCAATTCGCAATCCGCAATTTATTACTGTTGCCACCACGAGGCCCGAGACCATGCTGGGTGATACTGCGGTGGCAGTCCATCCTGATGATGGAAGGTATAAGAAATACATAGGTTCTTGTATATTACTACCACTTGTGGAAAGGGAAATCCCCGTTATTGCAGATACCCTTGTAGACCCCAAATTTGGAACTGGTGTTGTCAAGGTTACTCCAGCGCATGATGCGAATGACTTTGAAATAGGTATTAAAAACGGGCTGGAGAAGATTATAATTATGGATAAGAGAGGGAAGATAAACGAAAATGGTGGCAAGTATGCAGGTCTTTCGAGAGAGGAAGCGAGAGAGGCTATTGTAGAGGACTTAAAAAAGGAAGGATTATTGGAAAAGGTGAAGCCCTATAAACATTCTGTTGGACATTGTTACAGGTGTCACATAGCAATAGAGCCATATCTTTCAAGACAATGGTTTGTCAGGATGAAGGAACTGGCGGAGCCTGCAATAGACGCAGTTGAGAAGGGAGAAATAAAATTTTATCCAAAGAGATGGAAGAATGTTTATCTTACCTGGATGAAAAATATAAGGGACTGGTGTATCTCAAGACAACTCTGGTGGGGACACCCCATACCTGTATGGTATTGTCAGAATGAAAAATGTCCCACCTTTGGTGGCGTCACGCCCCTGGCGGAGTCCCGCAATATGCGGGAGATCCCGTCTCCGCGGGACAAAATGCAAAATGGAGTTATTGTTGCAACCGAAAAACCTGAAAAGTGTCCATATTGTGGAGGAGATAACCTTGTTCAAGACCCCGATGTGCTTGATACATGGTTTTCAGCATGGCTATGGCCATTTTCTACACTTGATTGGCCAAAAAAGACACCTGAATTCAATTACTTTTATCCAACAGATCTTCTTGTCACAGGACCTGAGATAATCTTTTTCTGGGTGGCAAGAATGATCATGGCAGGATACTTCTTTACAGGTAGCCACCCATTCAGGAATGTATATATACATGGGACTGTGAGAGACAAGATTGGCAGAAAGATGTCAAAATCACTTGGTAATGGAATAGACCCACTTGATATAATCGAGCAGTATGGCACAGATGCCCTAAGATTCTCAATACTTGCAGTTGCTGGAGAGGGACAGGATCCCCGTATAGAGGAACGGACATTCGAACTTGGACGGAACTTTTGTAACAAATTATGGAATGCAAAGAGATTGCTTGAGATGTTGAAGGAAGAACATAAAGAAGCACATTGTGAACCCGACCTTGCTGATAAATGGATATCTTCGAGGCTTTCCGGAGTTATAAGGGATGTAGAAAGGGCTCTCCAGCGCTATAGATTACATGAAGCAGTTATGTGTATGTATGACTTTTTCTGGCACGAATACTGCGATTTCTATCTTGAGATTATAAAGAAGTCGGGACATATAGAGATTGGTTATTATATATTTGAGAATCTCCTCTGTCTTCTTCATCCCTTTATGCCCTTTATAACGGAGGAACTTTATTCGGGAGAGAGCTCAATAATGGTCTCTGGTTATCCTAAACCAAAGAAGAGAGACAGAGAGGCAGAGGAGATCTTCGGGACGGCGATTGAGATAATAACAGACATAAGAAATGCTAAGACCTCTTTTAATATCCCTGTAAAGGAGAAAATACCGGTCTATATTGAATTTGAAAATCTTGATATTATCAAATTATATATTATCTCCCTGGCATTTGTGAGTGAATTTATACCTTCAAGGCCACAAAAGGGAATAAGAAGGGCTTCCCATAATTATGAGATAATAATTCCACTTGTCGGTGTAATTGATATAGGAAAAGAAAAGGCACAGATCGAGAAGAAAATCTCCACACTCAAGGCGCTCTTGCAGAAGACCAAGAAAAACCTTTCTAATAAGGAATTTATGCGGAAGGCAGATCCCCGAGTTATAAAAGATGCGAGAAGAAAAGAGAAGGAGATAGAAAAAAAACTTACAATCCTTTCGGATGATTTGAAGGAAATAAATGATTGCTATAATTGATCTCGGTTCACAGTACACCCATCTCATCGCAAGGAAGGTGAGAGAGGTAGGGGTTCCTGCTGTTATATACCCTCCCGATGTCTTTTCCTGGAATGAAGGAATAAAAGGGATAATTCTCTCGGGAGGTCCCGGAGACGCAAATCGTGTAAAAATCAAGGAGGACATTCTGAATAGCGAAATTCCACTTCTCGGAATATGTCTCGGTATGCAATATATAGCAAAGTATTTTGGAGGGATGGTTAGCATAGGTAAAAGAGAATACGGGTCTACAGAGATAAGGGTCGTATCCTCTTCACGGATATTCAAAGGTATCAAAAGAAGGTTTAAAGTGTGGATGAGCCATCAATACGAGGTTAAGAAACTACCCAAAAAATTCAAAATAGCCGCATCGTCAGAAGACACGGAGGTTGTCGCCTTTGAAGGAGGTGGCATCTACGGATTACAGTTCCATCCTGAGGTTTCTCACACAGAATATGGAAAGCATATTATAAGAAACTTTGTAATTAATATATGCGGAGAAGAGAAGAAACCCTTCAATGTATCTTCATTTATAAAGAGGGAGATAGATGAAATAAGAGAGACGGTCGGAGATTCAAAAGTGATTGCAGGGGTATCGGGTGGTGTAGATTCGTCTGTAATGGCTTTGCTTTTAAAGAAGGCAATAGGAGAAAGATTTTTGCCTGTATTTGTGGATACAGGCCTTCTCCGCGAGGGAGAAGAAGATGAGATAAGGAAAAATCTTTCAGGGCACTTTTCTATTAAAGTTATTAGAGCAAAAGAAGATTTTCTTTCTGCACTTAAAGGAGTCTCTGACCCTGAAGAGAAGAGAAGACGAATTGGGAAGAAATTTATAGAGATATTTAGGATGGCAGGCAAGGATGTAGAATTCCTTGCTCAGGGCACATTATATCCTGACAGGATAGAGAGCCTACCTCAGGTTGGTAGTTCAAGCACAATAAAAACTCATCACAATGTGGGCGGACTTCCAGAGAATATGTCATTCAAACTGATAGAGCCCCTAAGGGATCTCTTTAAAGACGAAGTAAGGACGGTAGGAAGAGAACTGGGCCTTCCTGAAAGTATTATCTGCAGGCATCCTTTCCCTGGTCCCGGGCTTGCAGTAAGGATTATCGGCGAGGTTACAGAAGAGAAACTTGAGATAATGAGAGAGGCAGACCACATATTTATAAATGGACTTGTGGATATGGACCTATATGATAATATCTGGCAGGCATTCTGTGTGCTTCTTCCCGTAAGGTCCGTCGGAGTTATGGGTGATGAACGTACATACGAATATGCGCTTGTAATAAGAGCAGTTACATCCACAGATGGAATGACTGTTTCACCCTATAGGTTTAAATGGAATGACCTTACCTATCTTGGAGACAAAATTATAAGGGAAGTAAGAGGAATAAACAGGGTGGTATATGATGTTACATCAAAACCCCCTGCGACTATAGAATGGGAGTAGAAAAAAATCAAAAATGTTTAACAGAATGGTCTCTATAGCAATTTATCGTATTCAAAAGTTAGTATGTAATGGAGTGCACCAGCTTGCTGGTGCAGGGATAATAAATTTGGTTCTTCTCCAATTTAGTTGCTAAAATACCTGTCTGCCGATAGGTAGATAGGGTCAAATCCCATTGAGTTCTTGCTCTTTGCATGTTTACCTGCCTACCGGTTTGCCTGTCTACCCTGCCTACCGGCAGGCAGGCGACAGGTAGATTGGAGTTAATCTGTGGAGTTAATCCGTGGAGTTAATCCGTAAGGATTTGGAATTCACCCGTAAGGGTTTTATATAAAGGGCTGACGCCTTAATTCCAAAGGCTGACGCCTTAGTTCCA
>DAOUSS010000029.1 GCA_030627085.1 Candidatus Stahliibacteriota bacterium
GAGATATGGAGAATCTGGAAGTGCTTCTTGCCTTTGAGGAGGGAATTCAGCACTTTGAGCATCTTTTTTCAATAAGCCCAACCGTTATAACTTACGATCTTCATCCCGAGTACCTGTCAACCAAATATGCCAGAGAAATTCTGACTCATAACCCGGAACTTTTGGCTGTAGGTGTTCAGCATCACCATGCCCATATTGCATCCTGCATGGCAGACAATGGAATAACGGGAAAGGTAATTGGAGTGGCTTTTGATGGATTAGGTTATGGCACTGATGGAAACTTGTGGGGAGGTGAATTTCTTGTTGCAGATTACACACAATTTACAAGGGTAGCCCATTTGCAATATATCCCGATGCCGGGAGGTACTCAGGCAATAAGAGAACCCTGGCGGATGACTGCCTCTTATCTCTGGCACATCTATGGTGACGATTTTATTAACCTTGGAATAGAATTTACAGACAGTATAGATAAGAAAAAATGGAAGGTATTAAAAAATTTGATAGAATATAACATCAACTCTCCTCTTACCTCGAGTGTGGGTAGGTTGTTTGATGCAATATCAGCCCTTCTGGGTATTTGCCGGCTCTCCACCTATGAAGCACAGCCAGCTATAGAATTAGAAGGAATTGCATCAGAGGGTTATAATCCTCCTTATGATTATGAAATTGAAGAAAACACTATCAAACCGGATAGGATCTTCTCAGGGATTATAAAGGATATAAAAAGTAACATTCCGGTTGATATAATTGCATCACGATTCCATAGCACGATAGCTGATATAGTTGTAAATATGTGTAATAGAATAAAAGAAGACTCATATCTGGACAGGGTTGCTCTTTCTGGTGGGGTCTTCCAGAATATGATATTGTTAGGACAGGTTGTGAATCAACTGCACAACAATGGATTTAAAGTATACATTCCTCATAGGATTCCAGTAAATGATGGAGGGATTTCTTTTGGGCAGGCGGTAATAGCAAATTACAAGATGTGTAATGTGGGATGTGTAATGTGTAATGTGGGATGTGAAAGGTGAAAGGTAGGAAGGCATTTAACATGTAACATTTAACATGTAACATGTAACAAAAGCTATGTGTTTGGCAATTCCTGCAAAAGTGATAGAGAAAAAAGGCACGCTGGGCATAGCAGAAATAGGCGGGCTCAGACATGAGGTAGACCTTCGGCTGCTTGAAGATGTCAAGATAGGTGACTATGTAATAATACATGCAGGTTTTGGAATTCAAAAATTAGATACAAAAGAAGCAGACGAAACGCTGTCTTTACTGAAGGAAATGGTGAAATGTGGAATGTGTGATGTGTGATGTGTGATGTGTGATGTAGTGGGACATTTAACATTTAACATAAAACATTAAACAATGAAATACATTGATGAATTTTACGACAGAAAGATATGCGTCAATCTTGCAGAAGAGATTGCAAAGAAATCTTTGGGGACGGAGCTCACTTTCATGGAGGTATGCGGGACGCATACGATGTCGATTTTCCGTAACGGAATCAAGGACTTACTTCCAGAAAATATCAGTGTGCTTTCCGGACCGGGATGCCCTGTTTGTGTAACTCCAAATCGCACGATTGACAAGGCAATAGCAATCACCCGGTTAAACGAAGTCTGTGTATGCAGTTTCGGTGATATGATGAGGGTTCCAGGGTCATCCTCAACACTTGCGCAGGAACGTGGCAGAGGTGCTGATGTGAGGGTTGTTTATTCTGCAACAGATGCTGTTGGAATTGCAGAGAGGAATCCAGATAAAAAAGTAGTCTTTCTTGGCATCGGTTTTGAGACTACGACCCCTACAGTGGCGTCTTCTATAAAAGATTCCGCTTTGAAAGGTCTAAAGAATTACTTTGTTTTGCCAGCAGCCAAACTCATTCCGCCAGCGATAAAGGCTATTCTTGATAGTGGAGAGACAAAAATTGATGGGTTTTTACTTCCTGGACATGTCTCTGTTATAATAGGAAGAAAACCTTACGAGTTCATCGCCGAGGACTATGGAATTCCCTGTGCCATAGCAGGGTTCGAGCCCACGGATATTCTCTACGCTATTCTTCGGCTCGTAGAGCAGATAAATAATGGAAGTCCAGCGGTCGAAAATTGTTACAGAAGGTCAGTGAAGGAAGATGGTAATAAACTGGCGAAAGATATGATGAACGAGGTATTTGAAGTCTGTGATAGTGAATGGAGAGGACTTGGTGTTATTCCGTCCAGTGGACTCAAAATAGAAAAGAAATACAGGGCATTTGACGCCTTGCACAACTTTAAAATGGATGTAGAAGAGACAAAAGAGAATCCTGATTGCCTGTGTGGTGATGTCTTGCGGGGTGTAGCCTCTCCTTTAGATTGTGCCTTATTTGGGGGAGTTTGTACCCCGGAGAATCCTGCTGGTCCTTGTATGGTTTCATCTGAAGGAACCTGTGCTGCGTATTATAAGTACGCAGATGTCCGCAGATAGTAATTAGGTCATTGAGTCATTGTGTCATTGTGTCATTGTGTCGTCGGGAGTTACCTCCCGGCGGATAAATCGATTCAAATGTGTCAGGAGGGATACCAAAGGTCGCCGTAAGGCAACTCCTGGCACCACAGAATATGTCAAACTGGTACAGGTCTTCTTTGAATTTCTATTCATTCTTTGTGCCTTTGTGGTAAAATCAAATGAATACATACGGTAATCAGCGTATCTCGTTAGCTCACGGAAGTGGGGGGAAACTAACACATGATTTAATAAAGGATTGCTTTTTAGCCAGGTTTAAAAATCCAATACTTTCTGAACTGACTGATTCTGCTATTCTAAACTTAAAGGGAATAAATTTAGCATTTACCACTGATTCTTATGTGATCAGGCCTCTGTTCTTTCCTGGTGGTGACATAGGTAAACTTGCAGTGTATGGAACCGTAAATGATCTGGCTGTTGTAGGGGCTAAGCCATTGTATATCTCCTGTGGCTATTTAATTGAGGAGGGATTTAACAGCGTATCTCTTGATGAGATCACCCAATCAATAGGTGATGCTGCCCGAAATGCAGGGGTGCTTGTTGTTACAGGAGATACAAAAGTAGTGGAACATGGAAAGGGAGATGGTATTTTTATCAATACATCAGGGATTGGAGTTTGTTATTACCAGTTACTACAGGATATTGAAGTTGGTGATAAGGTCCTCATAAACGGTCCGATTGGCGATCATGAGATTGCTATTATATCAGCAAGGGGAGAACTTGGACTGGATGTAAAGATTGAGAGTGATTGCGCACCGCTGGCGGATTTGATTTCACATGTTTTAACCGCCTCCGGGAAGATAAAATTTATGAGAGATCCCACGAGAGGAGGACTGGCTACCACCCTGAATGAGATAGTGACAAGTAAAGATCTTGGCATTCTCATTGAAGAGAAAGCAATCCCGATAAGGGAAGAGGTTAGAGCTGTATGTTCTCTACTCGGGTTTGACCCACTCTATCTTGCAAATGAAGGAAAGGTAGTTATTATAGTCGGCTGTGAAGATGCTTCTCTTGTCGTTGATACAATGTGTGCCCATTCATTGGGCAGGGACGCACAAGTCATTGGAGAGGTAGTTGAGTCTCCAAAGGGTAGAGTGTGTCTTAGAACTGAGATAGGTGGAACGAGAATCGTAGATATGCCTGTAGGAACCCTACTTCCAAGGATATGTTAACTTACGAAGAAACCATAAGATTCCATGGACATGAGGGCCCATTCCTCGCTATTGGTTATCAGGCGGGTTTATATGCAGTAAATATACTTAATCCAGAGGGCATTATGGATATTGAGTGTAAGGTTACTGTTGTCCCTCAAAAACCTTTTACCTGCATTATTGATGGAATACAGTCTTCAAGTTGTTGCACCATGGGCAAAGGTAACTTAATAGTAGAGAAATCGACATCAAATCCTCCAATTATACAGTTTGATAATCGAAAGAATGGAAAATCGGTCAGGCTTAAAATGAAACAAGACATTTTTGAACTTGCCATAAAATCAAAAAATCTCATTAAAGATGCCGCTTTATTATGTAAGATGAAACCAGAGGAGTTATTTGAATTATGCATGAATGGGCATTAGCAGAGGGAGTTATAGACACCACCGTCAAGGTGTCGAGAGAAAGAAAACTTAAAGAGATAACCAGGGTTGTAATAACACTCGGTGAATTACAACAGATAGACGAGGAGATATTTAAGTTTGCCCTTCGGGAGATCATAAAACCTGCATCTATCTTTAAGAAGACAGAGTTTAAGTTCGAAAAGGAGAAAGCGGTCCTGAGGTGTAAGGTCTGCGGGACAGAATGGAAGTTTAGCGATATGTTGAGCAAATTGGACGATGTTGAGGCGGAGTCAATACATTTTATACCCGAGATGTCTCATGTCTATATGAAATGTCCCGAGTGTGGAAGTAGAGACTTTGAAATAGTAAAAGGTCGAGGGGTATGGATAGCATCTATTGAGGGAATGAAATAAAAATGTTAAATGTGGAATGTGGGATGTGAAATTAGTTAATTAGTTGAGTGGTTAATTGGTTAATTGGATGGTAGGAGCGACCTCCTCAGACTGTGCAAAAAGTAGGGATCTGGTAGCCGCAGACTTCAGTCTGCGAATAGAAGATGCTGTTCTGAATTCAATTTGCGCAACTTAAAAGTTGCGACTACCATGTTGTAGTTTATTTGTGTTTTGTTATTAGAATTTTTATCGTAAATGTACCTTTTATTATCTATATTTCTGCTTATTACCCCCTTTCATGTTGAACAATTACTTAAAAAAGGAGAGATTTCAGAAGTAGAGAAGGAGTGTAAAGGACTTGAAGATGAATCATTTTTTATGGGAGAAGTAAAATTTTTAAAAAAGGATTTCAATTCCGCTTTTTCACTTTATAATGAGCTTCCGGTATCGTCTCTTTACGCAAATGATGCTTTGTTTAGGATGCTGATCATTAAAGAGATCGATAAGGAATCACTCGAGTTTTATGCAGAAGCTGAACTTGCAATTTTAATGGGCAAATTTGATAACGGAATAAAATATATACAAGAAGGCATTTCTCGTGATTCGTCTACCTATAGTTACGCTGCCTTTTTATTATCAATAGCTTATGAGAAAAAGGATGACATTGTGACGGCAATCCAGGTTCTACTGGATGCAGTACAGCTTGAACCAAACAACCTCCTTATACCCTATCTCTTGGAAAGGGCAGGTATTTTATGCGTAAGAATGGGAAGATACGACGACGCCAGAGATGTATACGAGAAGTTATGTGCAAGTTTTCCTGACTCTCCAATTGTACCAATTGTAAGAAACAGGATAAAACAGCTGCCATAGATATACTAAAGTCATTGGGTCATTAAGTCATTGGGTCATTAAAAGTTGATTATCCAAAGCTGAAGCTTTGAGTTATGAGGTGATTCGTGTTCTTCGTGTCCTTCGTGGGAGATTGCAATTTTCTTAAATGTTATTTCAGGATATCATATCAGGGCTTGAGGAATTCTGGAAGAGACAGGGATGCTTTATAGGAGTTCCTTATCCTGGTGATGTTGGTGCAGGCACGTTCAATCCCCTTACATTCTTCACGGTTCTTGGAAAGCAACCTACAAGGGTGGCTTATACAGAGACTTCAAAAAGACCAAAGGATGCCAGATACGGAAAGAATCCCAATCGTCTTCAAGCATTTTTTCAATATCAGGTGGTATTGAAACCCAGCCCTTCCAACATACAGGATATCTATCTTTCTTCTCTTGCCACCCTTGGTATAAAGATAAAGTCCCATGACATAAGGTTTGTTGAGGATGACTGGGAACAAGAAACACTTGGGGCATATGGCCTCGGCTGGGAAGTGTGGCTTGACGGAATGGAAATAACCCAGTTTACATATTTTCAAAAGATGGCGGGGATTGAACTCAAGATTGTTCCTGTTGAGCTTACATATGGACTTGAGAGAATATGTATGTTGCTTCAAGGAAAGGATTCTGTTTTTGACATAGACTGGAGCGGTGATGTAAAATATGGAAAATTATTCAGAAAGAGGGAAGAAGAATTTTCAAGATTCAATTTTGAAGAGGCTAATATAGACCTTCTCAGATTTAATTTTGAGAGATATGAAAAGGAGGCGAAAAGACTACTCGATAATGATCTTGTTTTCCCCTCTTATGATTACTGTATAAAATGTTCACATATATTAAACCTTCTCGATGCCAGGAGGGCACTCTCCCCGGAAGAGAGAAAAAACCTGATAGCAAGAGTAAGAAAATTAACAGAGAAGATAGGGGAGAGGGTGAGCGATACAGATTATTGATGAGAATGATGTGATGTAGATGAGGCTATCACGCCATGAGACAAATTGCAGATTTTGGCTTTTAGATTGGGGTAATGGGTTACTTCCAATGACCTAATGACCAAAGTTTATGAAGAAGGATTTTTTAATCGAAATAGGCACCGAGGAAATCCCTGCATCTTATCTTGAACCCGGACTTGACAGTCTTGAAAAATTACTTACAGGCTGTTTAAAAGATAATCTTATACATTTTGGCAACACAAAAAGATTTTATACACCGAGAAGGCTTACCGTTCTTATAGAGGATGTTTCCCTATTTGGAGAGGATGCAGTAACTATAGTCACCGGTCCACCAAAGGAGATTGCCTATAAAAATAAAAAACCAACGCCACAGCTCATTGGGTTTGCCAAAGCGCACAATATATCGCCTGAGAAAGTAAAGATAATAAAAAAAGGAAAAAAGGAAGTTATTGGAATAGAAAAGAGAGAAAAAGGATATTCTACAGTAGATATACTCAAGAAATCCATTCCCTCTATTATTCAAGAGATAGAATTTCCACGAAGTATGAGATGGGAATCCTTTGGTGTGAGATTTGCCCGTCCTATCAGATGGATAGTGTGTCTATTTGGCAAAAAAGTAATACAATTTCAACTGGCAGGTGCAATCTCTGGAAGAAATTCAAATGGGCTTAGAGAAGAAAAGGATATAATAGTCGACAATCCACTAAATTATGAAAAACTTCTTTTGGAAAACCTCATAATTGCTTCCCCATTAAAGAGAAAAGAAGCAATAGAATCCCAGATAAGGAAAATAGCAAAGGAAAATGGCGTGGAACCCATCAGAGATGATGAGCTTCTTTTAGAGGTTACAAATATGGTAGAGGCGCCTCTTGCAGTTATCGGGAGATTTGATAAATCCTATCTTTCACTACCAAACGATGTCATAAAGGCTGCACTAAAAGGGCACCAGAGGTATTTCTGGACAGAACGCTCGGGAAAGGGAACAAATTATTTTATCTCTGTGGCAAACAATCCATGTGGTGATATTGATATAATAAGAAAAGGAAACGAACGGGTACTTAAGGCAAGATTAGAGGACGCCAAATTTTATATGGCAGAAGATATGCAAATCTCACTCCACAAGAGAGTAGAGGAGTTAAAGGAGATGATATATAATGCAAAACTTGGAAGTCTCCACGACAAGACCGGAAGGATTATTAAACTCTCTTCCTTCTTAAGTAAATATGTAGATGGTGTGGATAAAACTGCTTTAAGACGTGCTGCACTTCTCTCAAAAACTGACCTTACTACTAATATGATAAAAGATGGGAAAGAATTCACAAAACTTGAAGGGATTATAGGAGCAGAATATGCACAGAGACAGGGAGAGAATAAAAAGGTAGTAAACGCAATCAGAGAGCATTATCTTCCAAAATTTGCGGAAGATGAACTTCCTGAGACAAAAGAAGGGATAGTTCTTGCCCTCGCTGATAAGATAGATACCCTTGTAGGTGGATACATAGTTTCCAGTATCCCCACCTCCTCAAAGGATCCAAGAGGAATGAGAAGAGATGCAAATGGAATCGTGCGAATTCTATCAGAGAAGTCTTTGTCCGTTCCACTTGAAAAGATAATCCGCAGATCCTTTTGTCTATATGGCAAGAAATACTCTGCAGAGATACTTGATTTTGTTATCCAAAGATGCCGACAGTATCTTCTTGATAAAGGGATTTTGTATGATGTTGTTATGAGTGTAAAGACAAGAGAAGACATTCTTGCAATGAAGATGATAGCCGATGCCATCATACAGGTAGGTGATATTCAGGATGTTGTTATGGCGACGAAGAGAATAAACAATATATTAAAGGGAGTAAAGATAAAAGGAAACATAGTAGAAAAGTATCTTATAGAACCCGAAGAGAAAGAGTTGTTTTCTAAAGCGAAAGAGATAGAAGAAAGATTAGAAAGAAGTATTCAAGAGATGAGATTTAGGAATGCGATTGATCTGTTGCGAACCCTTATACCCTATATAAATAAATTATTTGACAATGTCCTTATTATGGCTCCCGATGAGGAGATAAAAAGAAATAGAATTGCCCTTTTAAATTATGTATATTCTCTTTACCAGAAGATTGCAGATTTCAAAAGTTATGGAATCAAGGCGTAAAGGAAGAGAGAAGAGCGAAGAGGGAAGAGGGATGAGAGGAATGGGAAGAGTTTCTCGCTTTTCTCTCCCCACTCTTCACCGTTTCACAAAAGGGGGGATTTATGGACCTTGTTGATAAACTTGCTATAAAAAACGAAAGGAAACTTCTTCTATTTGTTATTGATGGACTTGGTGGAGCACCACAAGATGGCAAAACAGAGCTTGAAAAGGCAAACACCCCAAACCTTGATAGGCTTGCAGAAAAATCAATACTTGGATTGACTGATCCGGTCTCTTCTGGGATAACACCTGGTTCTGGTCCTGCACATCTTGCCCTTTTTGGATACGATCCTCTTAAGTACGAGATAGGAAGAGGAGTACTGGAGGCGCTTGGTGTTGGTATGAAACTCACCGAGAAAGATATTGCAGTAAGGGGAAACTTTGCAACGGTAAACGATAGAGGAATTATTGTAGATAGGCGGGCTGGTAGAATTTCATCAGTGGAAAATGAAAGAATTTGTAAAATCTTACAGGAACATATCAGAAAAATTGAGGGGGTGGACATTATTGTGCATTCGGGTAAGGAGCATAGGTTTGTGGTTCTATTCAGGGGCGATGGGCTTTATCCGGATGTGCTTGAAACCGACCCACAGAAGGAGGGAAATCCACCAATAGAATGCAGGGCGAGAACACCTGAATCAGAGAAAATGGCGAGAATTGTAAGAGAATTTGTAAAAAGGGCAAAAGAGGTACTCTCACCTCCCACAAATATGATATTGCTTCGCGGTTTTGCAAAACACCCTGGCCTACCTGCTATGAATAAAAGATTTAAACTCTCCTGTGCCTGTATTGCTACATACCCTATGTACAAAGGACTTGCCAGGCTGGTAGGTATGGATATACTCGAAAGCGGAGAGACAATCTATAACGAGCTGAAAACCCTGAAGACAAACTGGCATGCTTTTGATTTCTTTTATTTTCATATAAAAAAAGCGGATTCTCTGGGTGAAGATGGAAATTTCAATGGTAAGGTAAGATTGCTTGAAGAGGTAGATAGCGTGATACCAGAAATACTCTCTCTTTTACCAGATGTGCTGGTAGTTACCGGCGACCATTCTACTCCTGCAGTCCTCAAATCACATTCCTGGCATCCCAATCCCCTTTTACTCTACTCAGAATTCGTTATTCCAGATGGTATAACAAAGTTTACGGAAAGGAATTGTGCAAGAGGCGGGCTTGGAAGATTTCCCTCTCTTGATGTTATTCCCTTGATGCTCGCATACGGGCTGAAACTTAAAAAATACGGCGCGTAGTTACTTGTAGGCACGAATTCAATTCGTGCATAAGAGAATCGGACACACCTGCCTGCCGCAGGCAGGGATTAACATAGATATCCTAAAGTTATTGAGTTATTAGGTCATTAAGTTATTAAAAAACTAACTGCTCAATGATGCAATGACCTACTTACCTATTGACCCAATGACCCAATAACTTAACGACTTATTGTATCTGTGTTCAAAAAGAATACGGAGGTATTATGACTGTAAGAGAAGCTATAAGAGGACGCTGCAGTGTCCGCTCCTATCTCGATAAACCTATCAAAGACGAAAAACTCACACTCGTCCTTGATGCTGCAAGGCTTGCTCCATCGGCAAGAAACAATCAAAATTGGAAGTTTATCGTTATCAGGAATAAAAAGACAAGAGAACAACTTGCAGATGCTGCTGCCAACCAGAGATTTATTGCAGAGGCACCTGTTGTTATTGCAGCAGTATCCACAGATCCTTTCTATATTATGAGATGCGGAGTACCTGCTTATGCAGTTGATGTTGCAATCGCTGTCGACCATATGACTTTACAAGCAGAAGAACTTGGCCTTGGAACTTGCTGGATAGGGGCGTTCTATCAGGAAAAGGTAAAAGAGATACTTAAAATACCTGATAGATATAAGGTAGTAGCGTTACTACCTCTTGGTTATCCTACACATCCCTGTGGTGAGAAACATAGAAAGACTCTGGAAGAGATAGTTTCTCACGAAAAATTTTCATAAAAGAGTTTTATCAGAGAAAGTTTTGATTGTCCTGATGGACAACGAGTTGTATGTGCCAAAGAAAGTGGGGGTATTAATGGGAACTCTGAAGAAGTATAATACATTATCAGAGGTAGAAAAAATAGCCCTAAGAAGATCACATCGAAAAATTATTTATCCCAAGGAGAATATAAAATCAATTGAGGTAGAAAACTTTCCAATGTTGGGCAAACTTACCGCCCTTCGATTTTTGGAATGGGTTCAACTCAATCCAGGAGGGGTGGTTGCGCTGCCTACCGGAAAGACCCCAGAATACTTTATAAAATGGACAAATTATTATCTCAAAAACTGGGACAAGAAAGAGATACGAAAAGAATTGAAGAAATGGGGTATTGAGCCTTCTAAAAAGCCGAGAATGGATTCTCTTTACTTTGTCCAGATAGATGAATTTTACCCAATAGACCCCAAAAATCAAAATAGTTTTTATTACTATATTCATCGATTTTACATTAAAGGATTTGGATTGGATAAGAAAAAGGGTATGTTTATGGATACCTGGAAATTAGGTGTTCCAGATGCTATGCATGCAGGTGACGTATTCCCACAATGGAGGGTAAATCTTGATCTACGCACAAGACATCCAAACAATAGTATGGAGAGATTACAACAAGAAGTAATAAGGGCTATCGATCAATTTACCATGGAATATGAAGAGAAAATAAGAAAATTGGGTGGTATAGGGTTCTTTCTGGGAGGAATAGGACCTGATGGACACATTGCATTTAATGTAAAGGGCTCTAATCATAATTCTGTTACGAGACTTACTCCGATAAATTATGAAACAGCAGCAGCATCTGCAATGGATCTAGGTGGAATTGAAATCTCCAGAAATAGACTGGTTATCACTATTGGATTGGGAACAATTACCTACAATCCCACTACAACCGCCATTATAGTTGCAGCTGGACATTCAAAGGCAAGAGTTGTGAGAGATGCCATACAGAATAAACCACATGTCTTATATCCAGCTACAGTCTTACAAAAGCTCCCATCCGCCCGTTTTTTTATCACAAAAGGGGTTGCTTCTCTGCTAGATGATAGATATTATGAAGACCTTTGTTCTTCAAGAAAGATCTCACTACAGGAAATAGAAAAATATACAATAAATCTGGCGGTAAAATGTCAGAAGAAGATAGTGGATTTAACAACAGATGATTTTCGTGGCGAGAAATTTGCCAGGTTATGTTTGGAAAAATCAGGAAAAAATACCGAAAATCTCACTGAGTGGGCAAACAAGGTAATAATAAAAAAATTAAACAACGGAGTAAAAGATATTAAGGGAATTACCTTTCTTCA
>DAOUSS010000284.1 GCA_030627085.1 Candidatus Stahliibacteriota bacterium
ATTTTGCAGGTTGAATAGAGGTTTTAAGCCTAATTATTGTGCAAATGGCTGGGACAAGGATTCTGCAAAATTACACTACAACCTCAATTTCGTTTTGCAGTTCAGCTTGCTCCTTCTCCAGGTCGGCAGTGTCAAAAACTGTAGCCTCAATAAGTTCAAAGTTTCCGAGAATTTCCTCTCTGTCGGAGAGCAGCTTATTGACCGCTGATAGGAAGATGGATTTGATTGTTTCTTCATCAAGGTGAGGTGTCCGACAGTGCTTGTCATCATATTTACGGTTACATTGATAAACGGTGCGGCGGTATTTGTTGGTGGAGTGCCATACCTTTGAGCCATACCAAGAACTGCACTCGCCGCATTTTATCCTGCTTGAAAATATGCTGACTCCACTTCGGCGGTTAGGACCAGGATTGCGGTTTTCCAGTTCTATCTGAACCATATCGAATACAGCAGGATCGATAATTGCTTCGTGGTTGTTTTTTACATAGTATTGTGGTATTTCGCCTTCATTGATTTTCTTTTTCTTGGTAAGGAAGTCCGTTGTATAGCTTTTCTGTAGAAGGGCATCACCTTTGTATTTTTCATTCTGGAGCATTCGGCGGATTGTTGCAGTATTCCATTCTGACTTTTTGCCGGGTGAAAGGATATCTTCCGCAGTAAGTTTTTTCGCAATCTTATAGGGTGAATAACCCTCAAGGAAGAGAGCAAAAATGCGTCTGACGATGACTGCCTCTTTCTCATTCAATACGAGGTTGCCATCCTCCCCGCGGTCATAACCAAGGAAGTGCCCAAAGGGAACGGTAACCTTGCCGTCCGAGAAGCGTTTCCTCTGACCCCATGTCACATTTTCCGAAATACTGCGGCTTTCCTCTTGGGCAAGGGAGGACATGATTGTAATAAGCAGTTCACCTTTTGAATCCAAGGTCCATATGTTTTCCTTCTCGAAATAAATCTCAATACCTTTTTCCTTTAGCTGACGGACTGTTGTGAGGCTGTCTACCGTATTACGGGCAAATCGGCTGACAGACTTGGTAACTATAAGGTCAATCTTTCCGGCAAGGGCATCTGCAACCATCTGTTTAAAACCCTCACGCTTTTTGGTGTTGGTGCCAGATATCCCTTCATCGGTATAGACTTTTACAAACTCCCAATCGTCATGACTTTTAATGTAGCTGGTGTAATATTCAACCTGTGCTTCGTAGCTGGTGAACTGCTCTTCGCTGTCAGTGGAAACACGGGCATATCCGGCTGTGCGACGTTTTCTTTGCTCATTGATGGGAGCAGCAGAGAAAAGGCTAATCGTAGCAGGAATAGTCGTTACATTTTTAGCTGTTTTCACTGTGCGCATGTTTATCCCTCCATACCTGTGTCATTTTCTTGCTTTGTCTTTGTTTTCGTTCTTCTGACCACGCTGGCTGCCGACGCTTAAACTGCCACTGCCGTGTAATCTCGTTGCCGTCCTTGAGGTGGAAAATCAGCTCCTCATTGGAAACTACTGTAATGCGGTCAACCTTATCTGTGAATGTAGCTTCATCAAATTCATTTATTCCGAGAGCTTCAGTAGAGATGGTTTTGAGAAGATTTTCTTCTAAACCACTATGTCCACAAGCGTTATGCGGTGGGCATCGCCAGTGATGAGCTTTTTCTCCACTCACACGAGTGCTGGTGTTCCTGCGCAAATTCTGACCACAGTTACTACAACCTATTTTGCAGGAAAAGCAGGTGATGGTTCCTGAACTACGAGGGTGCTTTTTACTATAGGCAGACTTTGCTGCACGGGCTTCGGATGTCCACCAATCAGTTCTCGCAGTAGTTTCCCAATGCTGAGTAATGATCTTTCCATCATAGAAATGAAAGATGAGTTCATCCCTGCCATTAACCACGATTTTTTCAACTTGATCTAATAAAACATCCTCATCAAATTCATCCAAGCCAAGCACTTCAGCACAAACTCTTTGAAGTATTTTTTCGGGTATATTTTTGGCACTGCATTCGGATACACCCCTGCGGTCTTTGGTTTGACAGGTCCAAATATAATAAACTGCACTTGAAGTTTTTCTTTGCCGTTTACCGCTACGTCTGTAGCTGACACCACAGTTTCCGCACTTTATCTTGCTGGTAAAGCAAGAAGTGTTAATAGACCAGTTGGCGAAAACCCCTAACTCTCTGCGCCGTGCGATTTCGGCTTGTACCTTTTCAAAAGTCTCTAAATCGATAATAGCTTCATGGGAATCCTCAACCCAATATTGCGGAAGTTCGCCATTGTTG
>DAOUSS010000250.1 GCA_030627085.1 Candidatus Stahliibacteriota bacterium
AAGATATCTTTTCGCTCTACAGAGAAAGATATATCCGCAGAGATAGAATTTCTCATAAAAAAGTACGGTGGCGATAAGCAGTCCTTTGATACGATAGTTGCAGCAGGGGACAACTCCGCTCTCCCACATGCAATCCCGACCGGCAGGAAGATTGGTGGCGAGAATATGCTCCTTATAGACATGGGGGTTTTTTGCAATGATTATGCTTCTGATATGACAAGAACATTTCTATTGAAGGAGGACAAAAAGTCAAAAGAGATATACGCAGTAGTCTCTGAAGCGCAGAAGAGGGCGATAGAGGCATTAAAGCCCGGTATTGAGTTGAAAGAGATTGACAGGATTGCAAGGGATTACATTAGTGATAATCACTACGGCAAGAATTTTGGTCATAGCCTTGGACATGGTGTCGGGTTATCAGTGCATGAACTTCCAAAGGTCTCAAATAAAAGCACTTATAAAGCAGAAGAAGGAATGGTATTTTCTATTGAACCCGGTGTATATATACCAGGATACGGAGGGGTAAGAATAGAAGACCTTATTCTGGTTACAAAAACTGGATATAAAGTCATCACAAAATCCCCGAGTGCATCTGCGGAAGTCATTACGGGACTATAGTCTCATACACCAATCCCCTCGACAGGAATCGAACCTGTATTACAAGTTTCGGAAACTTGTGCTCTATCCATTGAGCTACGAGGGGAATCATATTGATGCAGGGTAAAAAGCGTGTCTTTCTATTAAAAAGAAGGTATTCCGATCCAGCGAGCTACAAGCGCCTATTTGCTCTTGTACCTCATCAACTTCCTTCTTTTCTTCAATTTATGGGTCTTCACCTTTTTGAGTTTTCTTTTTTTTCCACAAGGCAAGTTATCACCTCCCTTTACCTACCCCTTTATTTTCTTTCTCAGGGTTTTTGAGGGTTTGAACACAGGGACCATACAGGCCGGAACATTCAGTTTTTTCCCGGTCTTTGGATTTCTTGCAACCCTTTCCTTTCTCATTCTGGAGGTAAACACTCCAAAACCACGAAGTTCTATTCTCTTGCCCGCCCTTATCCCCTCTATTATCTTTGACATAAATGCATTCACCACTGCCTTCGTTTCCACCATAGACAGACCAGTCTCAGAGGCTATGTCTCGAACTATATCTTCCTTTCTTAGATTCATACTGCCCCCTATCTGTTTGTAACACTAATGTTACGACTTAAGACCTGCTCTTAAAACATTATACTATCATTTTTGCCATTTGTCAAGAAAAAAAACATTTTTTTAATTTTTTCCTTGACAAACAGGAAAAAAAGTTTTATAATAAGATTAATAAGTCGTTAACAGCACCAGCAGAGATAGGTTGTGTAAATTTCATGAATAAACCACACCTGCCTGCCGTAGGCAGGGAGAACACAGAGGAATCAATTCAAAATTATCAATCAGCAATGCAAAACTATCAATTTGCGAAAAATCATTTTAAATTGCTGACGGTTCGGCTGAGCTCGCCGAAGACTGCTAATTTTGCACTTTACATTGTTTCTTTGTCTCCGTGACCTCTGTGGTAAAATATTTTACACAGAGATATAGGGGTATATTATGAAGAGGGTATTTCCTATCATTCTTTCTCTCATCCTTTTCTATGGAATTAGTCTGGGGAGGGCATTTATCACAGATGAGGAGAGGGTAGCATTTATGGATACCGCAAAGGTTACGGGTAATGAACTTGCGGTTGTAACGATGATGGATGGCGAGGAGTTTCGTATAAAGTTCTTTCCAGGGGATGCGCCGAATACAGTAAAGAACTTCATTATGCTTACGAGGGCAGGTTTTTACGATTCCCTCACATTCCATCGCGTCATAAAAGACCCTCCATTTGTTGTGCAGGGCGGTGACCCAGAGGGTGATGGAACAGGAGGCCCGGGATATACAATAGATGCTGAATTTAACAATAGACCGCATAAGGAAGGAACGGTTGCAATGGCAAGAGCACAGGACCCGAATTCTGCAGGCTCTCAGTTTTATATCTGCCTTGCCTCCCAACCATACCTTGACGGAAAATATACTGTGTTCGGTGAGGTGATAGAGGGTATGGATGTTGTATGGAAGATAGAGGGTGGAGATACAATAAAATCAATAAGGATTGAGGAGATACCCCCTGACACCACACAAAACAAGGAATAAACAGGAATAGCTAATCAGTTCAATCCGTAGTTGCAAAAATTTTTTTGTATATTAGGACGGCACATGGCATCCAGTTAGTAGGGTTAAAATGGATGGGAGAGAGTTTGATTTGTGAGTTAAGAAAAATTGCATCGGCCAGAGTTATGTAGGGCAAACCTTTAGGTTTGCTTTGCAAGGCTGAAGCCTTGCCCTACAATGTTAAGGGGTGGATGCCATGTGAGGTGTTCAGACATGTGGTTGCAATTTTTTTACTTGACAAATAGCAAAAAAAGTGATATAATAATTTAAGAGGGTACTTAGAAATGAAGCCAGAGATTACAGGAGCAGAAATTCAAAGTATTTTGTGGGAAAGGTCTCCTGACCTTGAAATCAATGGCTAAAAGAGGAGGTGATAGCATTTTGTGGGTATCCATACCTGCCTGCCGTCAGGCAGGGAACCTTACCAAATGGGCATCTACGAATGCTAAACAGCCTCCAAAATGAGGGTATTTAGAAATAGGTAGTTTTTCTTCTAAAAAGGTTCTTTGAGTAGATTTTTTAGAAGAGAACCTTTC
>DAOUSS010000061.1 GCA_030627085.1 Candidatus Stahliibacteriota bacterium
ACACAAGTTTAGTTCTTTTACATCCTTGAATTTCAAAGAGCGAAAGGTTCTCTTCTAAAAAATCTACTCAAAGAACCTTTTTAGAAGAAAAACTACCTATTTCTAAATACCCTCTCTCGGGGTTTAGCCGCGGTCTAAAAACTTCCTCAGTTAACAAAAATACCTTCAACCTGACATTATAATAACCCTCAGATTAAGGGTATGGAAACATGTTTGGATGCAGTTATCCAAGAGAGCGAGAGAGACTTTCACCTCAAAAACTCCTTTCCATCTTTGCAATTCAACATCCTATTTTAAAAACCAAACCTTGGGGTATTATCCCACAAAAAAATTTCTTTTGTCAAGATGGAAAGAACGTTGGGACCAACACCTTGTCTTTTCAGAAGTTTACTCGTTCGACTCCTTCCAATATATATAAAAAGCAAAAAGCGTATCAGAATAGATGAAAATGTGCGTAACAGCTGAACTGATAAGGATAAAAAATATTGCTCTAAAGATGTCTTGGTTATAGCGGCCATAAAATGGTAAAGAAACTTTACACTTTTTAAACCACCGTTTATCGAATTCTCACGAAATCCACGAAAATTAACATATATTTTGGGAAGATATGTAAGGTGCAATTACGCTATAGCAGGTTATTTGGTGGTGACTCGAGCGTATGCGGTATTTAGAATAATTATAAATAGGGGGTACTTTAAAGTGAGCGAAAAAGATAAACAAAATGGTAAAGAAACTTTACACTTTTTCATAAACCATATTTCTTTATCTTTTTAACGAGAGTTGATCTTGATATACCAAGTATGCAAAAATCAAAATGACATATCAAAAATCAAAAATGTTGTGGTGGCAATTTAAGGTATAACGGAATAGAAAGATGCTTAAAAGGTATAAAGCGAGATTTTAACAAGCTTTTACCTACCTGTCGATAGACAAGTAAATTCCGTGATTTCGGTGTCATTCGGTGTTGAATTAAACACTAAAATTACGATACAGAAAGCATTCTCTCCAACGCCACCCTCGCCCTTTCCATAATATCCTCTTGAATTGTTACCTGATATATCTCCTCTTCCAGAGAATGGAGAACATCTTCTACCCTTGTCTTCTTCATATCCCTGCACATTCTTGGAGGACCAAGGGAATAAAACCTCTTTTCGGGATTTTCCCTTTTGAGTCTTGCTATTAACCCCTCTTCGGTTCCAACGACTATAACCCTCTTATCGGTCTTTTTCGCAAAATATACCATTCCGTTTGTAGAGAGCACCTCGTCTGCCAGATCAACTACTTCTTTCTTACATTCAGGATGCACTATCACTGCTGCATCCGGATACTTCTCCTTCGCCCTGATTACATCCTCCTTCTTGAACCTTTCATGCACATAACAGAAACCGTTGTAGGGTATTACCTCTTTATCAGTAAATCTTGACACCCAGTTTGCAAGATTCCTGTCAGGAACAAATATTATTCTCTTCACATCAATGCTCTTTACAACCTTTGCTGCGTTTGCAGATGTGCAGCATATATAACTTTCTGCCTTTATTTCAGCAGTTGTGTTTACATAGGAGACAACCTTTGCATTGGGGTACTTCTTCTTTATATATTTAAGTTCGGAGGGCGTTATCATCTCTGCCATCGGACATCCGGCAGATTTCCTTGTGAGAAGGACTTTCTTTTTTGGAGAGAGTATCTTTGCTGTCTCTGCCATAAACCTCACACCTGCAAACACGATAATTCTGGCGTCTGTCTTCTGTGCCTTTCTTGAAAGGTCTAATGAATCACCCAGAAAATCGGCAACCTCCTGGACTTCTGGAATTTGATAGTTGTGCACAAGTATAACTGCATCCTTCTCCTTTTTCAGTCCTTCTATCTTCTCTTTTATATTCACCGCACCTCCAAGTTTACCAAGATTGTACGGGTGAACGGCTGTTCGCCCCTACGCTTTACGCCTTACGCTTCACGGCGATTGCCTTTGTGGTGAGATTCCAACAGTATTGCCATCCTTATTGCTTCTTCCATACTACCGTGATCTGCAATGCCTTTACCTGCAATATCATAGGCAGTACCATGTGATGGGGATGTGCGTATAAAAGGAAGCCCAAGCGTTATATTCACCGCTCTCTCAAATTCAAGCAATTTCAGGGGAATGAGTCCCTGGTCATGATACATTGCAATAAAGGCATCAAAGCCACACTTGACTTGCTTGACAGCAGTCAGGTAGGCTGTATCTGGCACAAGGGGTCCTTTTACATCTATGTCCTCACTTCTCGCCTGTTTAATGGCAGGTAGTATAATTCTTGCCTCTTCATCTCCTATATTTCCACCTTCCCCGGCGTGTGGATTTAGCGCCAAAACACCAATAACTGCTCTTTCCCTTACTTGCAATACCTTCCAGTATCTTGAGAGAAACTCATGGGTCAGTTTTATTGTATCGTATACCCTCTGGATTGATAACTTCTTACTCACCATAGACAGGGGGATGTGACGGGTTACAAGAGCTATATTTATCTTCTTGCTGTAAAAGAACATAGCATATCTTTGAACCTTAAATGCATCTGCAAGCATTTCTGTATGTCCTATAAAATCATAGCCAGCCATAGAGATCGCCTCTTTGCTTACAGGAGCAGTCACAAGTGATGTGATTTTATTCTCTTTAAGCAGTTTAATCGCTTTAATGATTGTTTTGTAGGCAATCTCTCCGCTCTCCTTTGATGGTTTGCCAAAAGGTATCTCCATACTACCTTTAACATCCACTACCTCTGGTATACGGGAAATACCAAGGCTCTTTCTCTCTTTATTAATAATAGATAATGGCCCGATAAGCAGAATATTATTGTGTTCTATTGCATCTATTGCCTTCAATGCAACCTCAGGACCAATACCTGATGGATCTCCTGTGGTTATACCAATCATATTGACAAAAGATTCACCACAAAGGCACAAAGAGATTGAGGATTTTAGATTTCTTCACCACTAAGACACCAAGAACACAAAGGTTTTATATTTTTTATATTTCTTTTATTTTTACTTCTTGGTGCCCTTCGTGCCTTCGTGGTTAGAACCAGTCGTGTTATTCGCACGGTTAAAACCGTGCCCTACAGTCCATTTTTCACCACTGGACTTTTTGAATTTTAAGTTGTCATTTTGATTTTTGAATTTTAATATTTGATATTATCTTTATGAGTTCTTCCTCTGAGATGGTTTTGACTCCAAGTTCCTTCGCCTTTTCATATTTCGAGCCCGGGGATTCTCCAACTACCACAAAATCTGTATTGCTTGATACGGACGACGATACCCTGCCTCCGAGATTTTCTATAAGCCTCGTCACATCATCTCTTGCATATTTTGATAGTTTACCTGTTAGGACAAATGTCTTGCCAAAAAGCGGTTTTGGAGTCTCTTTTTTCTCCTCTTTTCCCATATTCACTCCCGCTTCCTTCAATCTTTTTATTATCATTCTATTCTCGTGGTCAGAGAAGAACTTTATGATTGACTCGGCGGCAGCAGGACCTATCTCAGGTATCTGAAGAAGTTCCTCATATTTACCATTTTGTAATTTCGTCATTGTTTGAAAGTGTGAAGCAAGGAGTTTTGCCGTGTGGGAACCAATCTCTCTTATACCCAGTGCAAATAAAACCCTATCAAAACTTCTACCCTTGGATTCTTCAATAGCATCTAAGAGGTTGTTAACGGATTTTTCTGCCATTCGCTCAAGCGATAAGAGGTCTTCTTTCTTCAAAAAGTAGATATCCGCATAGTTTTTTATCAATTCTTTATCCACAAGTATATTTACAAGTTTTTCGCCAAAACCTTCTATATCCATCGCATTTCTTGCTGCAAAATGGATTATCCTCCCCTTTACCTGTGAAGGACATCCTGCGTTTATGCATCTGTACGCGACTTCTTCCTCATAACGAACAATCTTTGAACCACAGGAGGGACACCTTTCTGGCATCTCAAATACTTTCTCCTTTCCTGTCCTTGCCTCAGGAATGCTCTTGATAACCTCAGGTATAACTTCTCCTCCCTTCTCAATAAATACATTATCACCTATTCTTATATCTTTCCTTGCAATCTCATCTGCATTGTGAAGTGTTGCTCTTGATATTGTAGAACCCGACAGAAAAACGGGCTCAAGCACAGCAACAGGTGTTATTATCCCTGTTCTTCCAACCTGAGGCACTATATCAACAACCCTTGTCGTTGCCTGTTCTGCCGGATATTTATATGCAATTGCCCACCTTGGGCTCTTATCGGTACTGCCAAGTTCATGCTGATGGCTGAATTTATCAACCTTTATCACAATGCCATCAACCTCGTATGGAAGATTTTTTCGTTTATTCTCCCATTCAAGACGGTATTTTAATACATCTTCTATTGTTTTGCAGTATCTTGTGTGGGAACTTGTCTTTAACCCTGCCTTATTGAGGATCTTTAGCATAGAGAAATGGCTATCAATTCCCTCTATTGACTGGGGAACGGTATGAATAAGTATGTCGAGATTCCTCTTCGCCACCTCTTTTGGATCAAGAAGTTTGAGACTGCCTGCAGATGCATTTCTTGGATTCGCAAACAGCGGTAACCCATTTTTTTCTCTTTCCTTATTTAGTTCTACAAATGCCTCCTTTGGCATAAACACCTCTCCGCGCACCTCTAAATTCTTTAATCTTCTATCATCAGTAATGAGTCTTAACGGAACAGAGCGGATAGTCTTTATATTCTGTGTGATTTCGTCTCCAATCCTTCCATTCCCTCTTGTGGATGCCTTGGCCAGAATAAAATCGCTGTAAACTAAGCTGACAGCAACACCGTCTATTTTTAATTCAAGTGTATAAGATGATTCTTCTCTCAGTGCTTTCTTCACCCTGTTATGGAACGAGATTATCTCCTCTTCTGAATATGTATTATCAAGAGACAGCATTGGTGGGGTGTGCTCAACGGGTAGGAAGCCCTCCACTGGTTTTCCTCCCACCTTTTGGGTGGGTGAGTCAGGCGTGACGAGTTCGGGGTATTTCTTCTCAAGGTCAATTAATTCCTTCAATAGTATGTCGTACTCATAGTCTGAAATGACAGGTTGATTGAGCACATAATACCTGTAGTTGTGATAGTTTATTGTCTCTCGCAACTTTTTAATCCTCTCAATGACCTCTCTCGACGCGGACATAAAACCCCCTGATACGAATTACTGTCAAAGGATTGTGGATTGTAGGGCAAGGCTTCAGCCTTGCTATCAAGCAAACCTAAAGGTTTGCCCTACTCTTTTTCTGCCATATTATTTTTCACAGTATCTGAATTGTGGGTTGCTTTACGGCTTTATATAGTATATCACAAAAAAGAAGTTTTGTCAAGAAATTTTGCACTTGACATGCTACAGAAGATGTGATATAATATACTATGTGGGATGTGGGATGTGGGATGTGAAATGTGAAATGTTGTAGGAGCGACCTCCTCGGGCTGTACAAAAAGTAGGGATCTGGTAGCCGCAGACTTCAGTCTGCGAACAGAAGATGCTGTTCTGGATTCAATTTACGCAACTTAAAAGTTGCGACTACCATGTTGAAATTTGACTTTTCGCACAGCCTGTTCCGGTCGCGATAAGGTGATAGGTGTTGGGTGATAGGTAGTACGGGTGAACTGCAGTTCGCCCGTACAATTGTCAATCGTAAATTGTCAATCGAGCAGGGGGAAGTATGGCGAATATACTCGCCCTTATTATTTTCATGCTTGGAGGGACAAATAATTATGCCCTGAGTAGGGAGAGAATGGTTGAGGAACAGATTGTAAAAAGGGGAATAACCGATGAGAAAGTGATAGATGCGATGGCGAAGATTCCGAGAGAGGAGTTTGTGCCTGACAAGTATAAGCCCTATGCATACATAGATTCTCCCCTCCCGATAGGATATGAGCAGACGATATCACAGCCATTTATCGTTGCTCTGATGACCTACCTTGTTGACCTTAAAGACGAAGAAAAAGTGCTGGAGATTGGAACTGGAAGTGGTTATGGCGCAGCAGTACTTGCAGAGATAGCTGAAGAGGTCTATACAATAGAGATACTTAAGCCACTTGCAGTCTCTGCAGAAGAAAGACTTACGAGACTTGGATACAATAATATAAAGGTAAAGTGCGGAGATGGCTTCTTCGGTTGGGAGGACTATGCTCCCTACGATGCCATTGTTGTGACCTGTGCTCCGGGCTATATTCCCCAGCCTCTTGTGGACCAATTGAAGATCGGGGGTAAGATGATCATTCCTGTAGGAGAATCTTTTCAGGAGCTACTTCTGGTTACGAAAACCGAAAAAGGAATTAAAGAGGAGAGTATAATACCGGTGAGATTTGTGCCTATGAAGGGGGAGGTGGAGAAGAGAAAGTAGGCAGTAAGTAGTAGGTAGTAGAGAATAGGAGAATGTATGAGAGAGGATATATGTATAGCAGTTGTGTGTGGTGGTAAGTCGAGAGAGTGTGAGGTATCAAGAGTATCTGGAAGTTGCGTCGCAGAGGCGCTTGAGAAGAGCTACAGGAATGTGATTATTGTGGAACTCGACGAATCTATAGGCAAAAGTTTGACAGAAAACAGAGTGGATGTTGTTTTCCCTGTCTTGCATGGTGTTCCCGGAGAGGATGGAACATTTCAGGGGTTCCTCGATGTGCTCGGTATTCCATACGTTGGCAGTGGTGTGCTCGCGAGTGCTTATGCAATAGACAAAGTTGTGGCAAAGGCTATATTTACAAAATACGGACTCCCTGTTGCTCCTGATATGGTGCTTACAAAGACAAAGTGCCCATCAGTTAAGGATATTATAGATAAGGTTGGATATGATGTTGTAGTCAAACCTGCAGGAGAAGGGTCAGCCATCGGGGTTACATTCTGCAGGAACGAAAGAGAGATTGATAAGGCAGTGAGAAAGGCATTCAATTACGGAGATAAGGTTCTCGTGGAGAAGAGGATAGAGGGAAAAGAGATTACAGTTGGTATACTTGAAAGAAACAATATAGAGGCATTACCGGTTGTAGAGGTCCGCACGCCAGAGGGAAGCTGGTATGATTTTGAGCACCGCTACACACCCGGACTCTCTGAGCATATAATTCCTGCGCTTCTGCAGAAGGATATATATAAAAGGGTCCAGAAACTCGCTATAATGGCACATAAGGTGCTCTCCTGTCGCGACCTTTCGAGGGTTGACTTTGTTGTTCCTGATGGGGGAGAGCCTATTATTCTGGAGGTAAATACGATTCCCGGCATGACACCTACAAGCCTCTATCCCGATGCTGCTCGTGCCAGCGCTATTTCATTCGAAGAACTCGTGGCATATCTTCTAGAAAGAGCGATAGGAAGAGCAAAAGGAATAGCAAGAAAAAACAATCTATGAAAGTGCTGCTTTTTCGTATTCTTTTAATAGAGTTTCAATGAGTTCTTTAACAGAAATAATTCTGTCCGTTTTGTAAGCATTGGTTCCCGCAAATGCAAATCCATTTTCAAAGTTCCCCTTCTTGGCATTAGTCAGCGCAAGTGCAATACAGTAAGGCGAATTTTTAAAATCACAGGTCCTTATACACCTCCAAGGGCATTTAAAGGGCATTTTAATTCCTGTTTCCACATCCTCAAGAAATTTGTTCCTTATTGCTCTCCCGGGTAATCCAACGGGGCTGTCAATTATGATAAGGTCATCTTCTTTACATTTCAGATATGCCTTCTTGAATTCTATCGAGGCGTCACACTCGTGGGTCGCAACAAACCTGGTTGCCATCTGCACCCCTTGAGCTCCTAATTGGATAAATTTATAAATATCCGCACCTGTATATATGCCTCCCGCCGCAATTACCGGAATACTTTTA
>DAOUSS010000251.1 GCA_030627085.1 Candidatus Stahliibacteriota bacterium
AAGCTAATCACGAATCCACACGAATTAATCAAATAACACGAATAATTTTAAAAATTAAAAGAAGAAAATTTGTGTAGTTAATACCATTCGTGGGCATTCGTGGTATAATTTCCTATGCAATCAAGAAAAAACTCACCACACCTGCCTGCCGTCAGGCAGGAAGGCACAAAGAACACCAAGATTGTAGATTACAGATTGTAGATTACAGATTTATTCTTCGTGGCGAAATCACATTAATACATTAGAATGTTTTGGCATTTGAAATTTTATTGGAAATTGGGAATTGGAAATTTGATTTTAATCAAAGCATTTTCTTAAGTCTCCTGTACGACTCAACTGCTCTCTCCTTGGGTCTTACCTCTATTATAAAGTATGTATCAAGTTTTTCCAGCTTGGACAGATAATGTATGAAGTCAATATTTCCATCACCAATCACAGCGTGTTCATCCCAGCCACCATAATTGTCGTGTATATGACAATTCTTTATGAGATGGGCATACTCCAGCATAAACCTCTCTTCTTTCTTCCTCTCTTCTCCTTTTAGTCTATTTGTGTGTCCTATATCCCAGGTGAGATAAAATTCTTCATCGGAGAGAAAGTCTTTCAACACCTTGTGAGAGAGGTTATATCTGAAACCCGATGTATTCTCAACACACAAAAAGGTCTTTGTTTTTGCATAATCCGACAATCTCTTTAGAGAATATCTGAGGGCGGATTCATATTCCTTCGGGAAAAGTTTATGCATAAATTTCATTTGACCGCCTTCTGATATGTGAAATGTGGAGCCAAGATGTATTGTAACACATTTTGCCTTTATTTCGTCCGCAAGGTTAATAACCTCACAGAGTCTATCAATTATACCCTCAAGGGGTTTCCTGTGGAGATTAAAAAGCGAAAGTCCATCTGGTGCGTGGAGCAAGACCGGTATGGGCGAGATAGAGAGCATTCTTCTGGTCTTCTCACTTATATTCTCTGGAAAGAATGCAGGTGACGACATATTGAACTCAATGGCAGAAAAACCCTGTTCTACGGCATAATCCAGTGCCTCTCCAGGGTCTTTGAAATCGAACAATACCTGAAAACCTATTCTCTCTTTAATATCCATAAGCACAAAATTTCGAAATCCAAATATCCAATTTCTAATAAAACCCAAAGTCAAAATGTCAAACCACAGATTAGAAAAAATTTTATCTGTGGAAATCTGTGTAATCAGTGGCTACTTATTCTGGTTCTACCGCTGAGATTGCGAATTTATCTCTATCAAAAAGTTCCCTTGCAAGGGACACCACATCGTCCTCGCTTACACTATCAACTGCCTCAAGTGTCTCATCTATTGAGACCTCTCTCTGGAGATATATCTCCTCTTTCAGTATCCTCACCATCCTGTTTACAGTTGATTCCAATCCAAGTATAAATCCCCCTTTTAGATGTTCCTTTGTATTTACAAGTTCTTTCTTCATCAATCCATCCCTTTTAAGTTTCTCAAGTTCCTCAAATACTATATCAATTGTCTTCTTTTTGGTGGACGGCGAAGTTGCAAGGTATACTCCTAAAGTCCCGGTATCATTATAAAACTGCAAAAAAGAAAATACATTATATACAAGTCCTTCTCTCTCTCTCAGACGCTGGAATAGACGGGAACTCATTGAGTTACCCAAAAGAGTATTGAGGACAAGAATGGAGTATCTGTAAGGAGAATCGTATTTGAATGTCCTTCTGCCAACTGCTATGTGAACTTGTGAAATATCCTTTTTCCTTTTCTCCTTGCTCTTAATAATCTTCTGGGGGAATGGGGCAGGTGTTATATCTTTCTTAAGATTTGGTAGTGACAGCAAAGATTCTTCAACCAGTTCCTTCAATTTAACAAATGACAGCCTTCCAGATGCAGCAACGATTGCATTCTCACCGCAGTATCTTCTCTTTTTAAAATCCAAAAGGTCTTTTCTCGTGAGTTTCTTTACAACCTCTTCCTTGCCTGATATTGGATAGGCAATTGGATGCTCCGGGAAGAGACACTCTGATAATTGCCTGAAAACCTCTTCCTCTGGAGAGTCATTAGAGTTCCTTATCTCTTCTATAACCACACCCTTCTCTCTTTCAAGCTCGTCTTTCTTAAACAAAGGATTAAGGACTATATCAGAAAGAATATCCCATATCTTCTCTAAATGCTGGTCCAGGAATCGGGCATAATAGTAGGTGAACTCATTTGCAGTAAACCCGTTCAGCTCTGCCCCAAGAGAATCGGATTCGACTGCTATTTTGAATGCGTCTCTCTTTTTTGTTCCCTTAAAGAGCATATGTTCCACCAGGTGCGATATACCCGATTCTCGCCTTTTCTCGTGACGCGAGCCTGTGAGGAATGCAACCCCGAGCGAAACAGACCTTACTCCTTTTACTTCTTCCGTAACAATCCTTACCCCATTGCCAAGACAGCTTTTCATATAAAACTCCTCTCAAGAAAAAACTCGCCACGAAGGCACAAAGTCCATTAAGTATTGGTTATCGGTGATCAGTAATCAGTAATCGGTAATCCGTAATCTACAATCTAAAATCGTCATTCGCCATTGGTCATTAGTCATTTTTCCTTTATCCTTCTAAAATCTCCTTCCATCATCCCTTTACTATCGCGACCGGGACAGGCTGTGCAAAAAGTCAAATTTCAACATGGTAGTCGCAACTTTTAAGTTGCGCAAATTGAATCCAGAACAGCATCTTCTATTC
>DAOUSS010000053.1 GCA_030627085.1 Candidatus Stahliibacteriota bacterium
CGCTGATATGAAACTCATCTTCTCCGATACCATCGTCTCTACCTCTACAGCCCTGTTTGGGTCGTATAAGGCAATACCCACGAATTTCTCAATCTGGAATGTTACGGGCGATAGTCTGGAATGGCCATTCCTCTTTGATGATAAGGATAAAGATTCCCTGTTTACTATGGGAGACGCCATAATTATTCTAATAGAAGACCCCAGTGCAATTGTTGGTTATAGGACAACGTGGGAATTACGTCTAACGGGTCCTCCAGCAGTTTACGATACGATATACATTAACGAGGACAGCATTGTTGTTGATACTACCTTCCTTGAGGAACCCATTCCACCTCAGCCAGGAGATATATATTATCTCTGTACCACAAAGCCCTTCAGGGGTGATTGGCTGGATGCAGGGGGTGACACACTGGGGGGTGATGTATTCGAATTTGTGGTCAAGGGCGAGTATCTCAGTGAAGAGAAGGCTAAAGCAGAGTTGGATAGAATAGCTGTGGTGCCCAATCCATATGTGGTTGCAGCCTCCTGGGAATCATTTAATCCTTATCAATTTGGCCGTGGTGAGAGAAAAATAGACTTCATCCATCTACCACAGAAATGCACTATCCGCATATATACTGTGAGGGGCAATCTTGTAAAGACTATAGAGCATGAGAGCACAATGAAAGACGGCGCAGAGTCATGGAATTTGATATCCAAGGATGGTATGGACATTTCCTATGGACTTTATATATACCACATAGATGCACCTGGAATCGGAGAGAAGGTCGGCAAATTTGCTGTGATAAAATAATAAGGGGGTGTAATGAGAACAACATTTGTTTTCCTTCTCGTGTTTATAACAGTCGGTCAATCCTACAGTCAATACGTCAGGAATGTCTCTGGAGTTGGTACAACTGCTGCACCTTTTTTGGAGATTGAGATTGGCTCCAGAGCAATTGGAATGGGAGGGGCCTTTGTCGCTGTGGCTGATGATGCTACTGCTATATACTGGAATCCAGCAGGGCTGTCAAGGTTGCAGAAGAACGAAATTACAGTTACACACATAGAATGGCTGGCTGACATAAACTTTGATTTTGCAGGAGGCATCTTCTATTTGGGTAATTACGGTGTCATCGGAGTGAGCCTAACCTCTTTAAGTACTACAGATATGGAGGTGAGAACGGTTGATGAGCCAGAGGGAACCGGCGAGATGTTATCTGTGGGCAGTATGGCTCTTGGACTCTCTTACGCAAAAAATTTAACAGATAAGTTCTCGATGGGATTTAATACCAAATACATTCAGGAGAAAATCTGGCATATGAGTACCTCAAGTTTTGCTATCGATTTTGGGACACTATTTATCACTCCGTTCAATGATATAAAGATTGGGATGAATATATCAAATTTTGGTACTGATATGATGTTGTCCGGCAGAGATGTAATGGTATATCACGATATTGACCCAACTATAATGGGTAACAACGAATTGATTGAAGCCAACCTGGTCACAGATAATTGGCCACTGCCTTTAACCTTCAGGGCGGGGGTGGCAATGGATCTCCTGAAGAGCAGAAACAATCGCCTTACTGTCGCAGTAGACGGTGTCCATCCAAATGATAACACCGAGTATCTGAACTTAGGAATGGAATATGTTTGCAACAATATATTCTCCTTACGAGGTGGCTACAGTTCACTGTTTAAGAGGGATAGTGAAGAGGGATTGACATTTGGTGCAGGTATACAGAGTAACATAGGACAAGCAGTCTTGTTAAAAGTAGATTATGCCTATACGAACTTTAGCAGACTCGGGAATACGCATAGAATCTCGCTGGGAATGGGGTTCTAACTACCTATAGAACCTAATTACTATATCTTTATCTGTGGCTTGTATTTGCCACGGCTTTGTAGGCACACCTGTCCCGTCACCGGCGGGAAATTCAATTTGTGCCAGTCCGAAGGATCTGTATGGACACGGTTTGAAACCGTGCCTACAAAATTACCTTGCTCTCCGAGTCCGGCCGTTTAGGAAGTCTATCCCTTAATCCAGATGTTGGGCAAACAAAATGGAAAAAATCTCTTCTCTAATAGTACTTGCTTCTTGCCTTTTTTCGTTTACTTATGTAGAAGCAACTCCAGTAACATTCTTGGTGGTTGTACCAGAAGAAACTTCCCCTACTGATACTATCTATATAATGGGTAACCAGCCTGAGCTTGGTAATTGGGCTCCAGCAGAAGTACCACTTAACAGGAACCCAGAAGGAAAGTGGCAAATAGATTTGGAGTTCCCTCCTGAGACTAATCTCTATTACTGGTATACTAAAGGAAGCAGATTATATCTTGAGAAAGGGCCTGTTGGTGAGGCAATGGGTTTCAGAACTTACACTGTTTCAGATAATGACACAGTAGTAAATGATACTGTACTCAAATGGGGTCAATTCGGGCCATACCTTTCATGGATTGACAATCCTCAGACAACAATGGTTATTAGCTGGAGAACTGATAAACCCGGTAACGCAATGATTGAGTATGGATTTGACACCACATATGGATTCTCAGAAGTCGATTCTACAGTAGGAACATTGCACAGCATTGAGCTTGCCGACCTTAATCCTTCCACTACTTACCACTATCGGGCAAGTTCGTCTTCTGGGGAAATGAGCGTTGACAATACATTTTCAACTGCAATACATAGAAATGAACCCTTTACCTTTGTCGCCTATGGAGATACTCGTACCAAAGATGGCGACCGTGCTGCAGTGGTTTCCAGAATTATTGCCCTCAATCCCGACATCGTTTTTAACACAGGTGACTTGGTAGAAGACGGAAGAATTGACAGTAAGTGGATAACCTGGTTCAGCACAAATCAGGACATACTGGACCATATCCCTTATTTTGTGGCTATTGGAAATCATGAGGAGAATGCTCAACTATATTACGATTACTGGCATTTCCCGGGCAATGAACAATGGTACTCATTGGACTATGGCAATGCCCATTTCATCTGTCTGAGCACAGAAACTAACATGTATGGGAGCCAAAGAGAGTGGCTTGAATCCGACTTAATCAATGCAAGTCAAAGTGCCGAATGGATCTTTGTCTTTTTTCACCGTCCACCCTATAGTTCTGGGAATCACGGAAGCGATCTAAACGTGAGGTCAGCTTGGTGCAGTCTCTTTGAGACCTACGAAGTGGATATAGTATTTAATGGACATGACCATGATTATGAAAGAGGGCTCGTTAACGGTGTTTACTACATTGTTAGCGGAGGTGGGGGTGCGCCCTTAAGAGCAGTTGGCTCAAGTAGCTGGACGATATATTCAGAAAGCACGCTTCACTGCTGTAAGATTTCTATAGACAGTCTGGTATTAGATTTTGAGGCAATCAAACCGGATGGCACTGTTTTTGATGCATTTACAATAGATAAAACTATCGGAATTAGTGAAAACATGGATACTCAAGAGAATAAAGGCTCATTCAACATTTGGCAATGCTATCCTAATCCTTTCAATTTAACGACTAATATAAGATATCAGCTTAGGAAATCGGGACACATTACCATCGAAATCTACGATATCTTAGGCCAAAGAGTGCGAACATTAGTCGATCTATATAAACCGTTGGGGCATTACTCTGTAGTGTGGGATGGGAAAAATGATCGAGGACAATTTGTTAACTCCGGTATTTACTTTTACGAGATGGAGATAGGAAATTTCCGGGAGAGGCAGAAAGTTGTATTTCTGAAGTAACATTTGTAGAATACTCACGGTTCCGATACATTTCTATTAATTCTCCAAATAAGCAAGCATAGATATTTTAACCAACTCTCTGAAAAGGAAATGCGAAAAGTGAAAACATCAAATCTTAAAATCCAATTGAGTCAAATATTGATAATAGTGGTGGCGATCTGTCTATTGGTGTCAAATATCTTTGCTCAGCAGATTAACATCAGCAGAATCGAAGATATGCCGAATATGCCTCAACCTTATGAAATGAGAAATTGGAAACAGGTCGCAATCGGCTATGATGAATTTGTTTTCGATTTTGATAAAACTGGACGATATCTTCCATTAATATTTTGGAACACGAATACTGTTAACTATCCTAATCACAGCAGCTTTGGATTGCACACTGTCGTGGGCACTCCTTATCCCACTTCGGCAGAGGCAATTAATGTTCTACCAGCAGTCATTAGCGCTAGTTTAGTAGGTATCGACAAAAGTAATCAGAATGTCTACAATTGGGTGCTCATGTGTGAAGAATTTTTTAATAAAAGGCCCGAAGAAAATGTATATTTAAATCATCCTGTTGCTAGCAGTGGATCGGATTGGTGGTATGAAACGATGCCAAACGTCTTTTTCTACCAGCTATATGACATGTACCCCAATACAGGCGATTTTGCATATCAATTTACAACGGTGGCTGATCGGTGGCTGGAAGCGGTAGTGACAATGGGAGGCAGCACCACACCCTGGCATCGTCCCTATATGAATTACCGAGCATGGAAACTTTCCGACATGACGCCACTTGCTACTGGCGTACCTGAACCAGAGGCAGCGGGCGCTATTGCTTGGCTGTTGTATAATGCTTATGTTGAAACTGGTAATCCAAAATATCGGATTGGTGCTGAGTGGTGTATGGAGTTTTTAGACAATTGGTCGAAAAATCCCTCGTATGAACTTCAATTACCTTATGGTGCTTACATTGCTGCTCGAATGAATGCCGAGCTTGGAACAACTTATGATATCGAGAGACTGGTAAACTGGTGCTTCACTACCGAGGGTAACGTTCGAGATTGGGGTGCTACTCTTGGGAATTGGGGCGGCTACGATTGCTACGGTTTAATAGGTGAAGCCAAATATTATGGGTATGGGTATGCCTTTATTATGAATGGTTTCGAACAAGTAGGTGCCTTAGTTCCTATGGTCCGATACGATGAGCGTTTTGCCAGGGCAATCGGCAAATGGGTATTGAATGTAGCCAATGCCACTCGTCTTTTTTATCCGAACTACCTGCCCGACGAAAATCAGGACAGCGAAGCGTGGGCGCATCAATACGACCCAAATTCTTATATTGCTCATGAATCAATGCGCGAATCCTGGATGGGCTTCAGCCCTTATGCGACAGGTGATGCCGTTGCTGGTGAATGGGGGGCGACAAATCTGGCCCTTTATGGATCATCTCATGTGGGTATCTTCGGCGGGATAATCGATACAACCAATGTAGAGAAGATACTCCAATTAGATGTCTTAAAAACCGATTATTTTCATGATGAAGCCTATCCCACTTATATCTATTTTAACCCTTACGATGGTGAAAAAACTGTCCAAATTGATGTTGGAGACGGTCAATATGATCTTTACGATGCGGGCACGAACAGTTTTTTACAAACGAATGTGAGTGGTACCACATCATTTACCATTCCTGCTGATGCTGCTGTTCTTTTAGTTGTTACACCTGCGGGTGGCATCATCACCTACGAGCTTGATAAAATGCTGATTGATGGGGTAATTGTAGATCATCGTTCTGGTCAAACAGTTGGCAATCATCCGCCTCGGATTAAAAGTTTAGCCATTGACACTACAACAGTTATTTTTGGTGCAAATACGACCGTTTACTGTACGGCCAGTGATCGGGATAACGATGAATTATCTTATACATGGAACGCTTCAGGAGGAACAATCATCGGTAGTGGTACCGATGTCACCTGGACAGCACCAAATTCAGAAGGAACTTATGTCATCTCCTGTCTTGTGGATGACGGCAATGGTGGACAAGATATTGACAGTGTGAACGTCGAAGTTGTAGAATCGATCAACCATGTTCCAGTCATTTTAAGCCTAACTGCCGATCCCAAAAAGATCGATTTAGGAGCAACGGCGCTATTAACTTGTACGGCAACAGATCCCGATGACGATACTTTATCATATATTTGGGCCTCGGCGTATGGAACTCTATTTGGTAGTGGCTCAATGGTAACTTGGACAGCGCCAGCGAACGGAGGATACTATTATGTTAGATGTATGGTGGATGACGGGCGTGGCGGACAGGCAGTGGACAGTATTGGTATGGTTGTCCAGGATTTCTCAAATGTCGGGACAGGTATACCGGTTGCATACTATCCTTTTAATGGGAATGCTAATGATGAGAGCGGTTTGGGTAATCATGGAGTTATCCATGGAGCAACGCTGACAGCAGATCGATTTGGCAATGCCAACAGCGCTTATTATTTTGACGGTGTTGATGACCATATCCGAGTTCCCAATCATGCCAGCCTCAATTTTCGAGACGAAATTAGCGTCAGTTTCTGGATGAAGATTGGGCAATTTTTCGGTCGCGAAGCCTACCCCATTTCTCATGGAAATTGGGAAAATCGGTGGAAGGTCTCAATAACACCGGATAATCGGACCATCAGGTGGACGATTAAAACCGATTATGGAGTTAATTCTGGTATAAAAGATTTGGACTCTCAGACCCAACTCGTAACGGATACTTTCTATAATATCACGGTGCTTTATAACGGTTCTGCCTTTGAAATTTATATTAATGGTGAGTTGGATACTTCTTCGTCCTGGTCTGGTTTAATATTACCGACAACGATTGACTTAACGATTGGACAGGTTCTTCCCAATAACCCCGACTATAATTTCAAAGGCGTGCTTGACGATATTCGCATCTATAACTATGCTTTATCAGTTGAGGAAATTCAAAACATTTATAACGAAAGTGCGTCAATTAAAGAGCCACGAGATTATCTCACAGAGAGCCAAATCCTGCAAACCTACCCAAACCCATTTGCTAATTCAATCGCTATCGATTATTTCCTAACCGGCAGGGGCTCTATACTAACCACACTCAACGTATACAATGTTTCGGGGCAACTTATAAAAACCCTGGTCAATGAAGAGAAGCGAGCGGGGAGACATAAGGTCTTATGGGATGGAAAGGATTCCAGCAGAAGGCTTTTATCAAATGGTATATATTTTCTGAGATTAGAGAGGAGAGAATCAGAATACACGGAAAAGATACTGCTTATAAGATAGTATCGTATACGCTGGTGTTCGGCGTTCAAAGCTCATATCTCAAATGGAGATGTTAATATTTCCCGTAAGTTTCTAATAAATCTATAATCAAACTTGCCGACCAGGAGAATTTATCCGAGCCATAACCTTTACCGGTGAAGGGGTCAAAATACTCATAAAACCCGCTTTTTAGTACAAGGTCTATTGTTTTTTCAATTAAGCGCCCAGCCTCTTCATAGTAGGCATATCTTTGTAACCCGTTAATCATTAACCAATTAATATTGATCCAGACTGGTCCCCGCCAGTATTTTTTGGGGTCGAACTCTGGTGCGCTCATAGAGACACTGGTCAGGGGATATCCATCAGTTGGCCAATATTGTGTGGGCAACATCAGAGTATTTACCAATAAATCGGCGATGCCCTGAGATGGAATCCCTGCATAGAGGGGAGTAAAACTCGCTATAGTATCTTTTTTGATTAATCTATTATTCTTCAAATCAAAATCACAGTACATTTTGAGATTTTTATCCCATAGTTTATTATTAATCCCATTCCTTATCTTTAATGTCCATTGCTCAATTTCTGCTGTATCCTCGTCAAGTATCTTGCATATCTCTTTTAAAGATTGTGTAGACTCATACAGCAGACAATTAAAAAGAACAGGCTGGACAATAAAGGGATTCTCATCCCAAATTCGATTTGAATCGTAGTTGACATCTCGGAACAATTCAACAAGATAAGTGTATTTATCATATTCTTGGCCGCCTGGTCGTTGTTCTGGTGAGATAATCTTATTATCAACTCTTTCATATTTGGGAGTCCATTTCATCTTAATATTACTTAAGACCTCGTCCCAACGGGGAGAGTTATCCAAACCGCTCTCCCAGGGATGTATAATATAAGCCAACCCTTCCTCTATAGGATCCCGATAAGTAAGAAAAAATCTGTAATATTTTTTAAGGGCAGGGAATACTTTTTTCAAGAAAGCTGTAGCTTTCTTTTTATTGCTTGAATTCTTAAAAACTGCATAAGTTGCTGATGCCAGTATAGGTGGTTGAGTAATTCCTGATGTCTGGACGGTTTTAGGGGCGCCTGAAAAGCATGCCGGGGTATTCCAAAAAGCAGGGTTGGGAAAGTATTTGGCATAGTGCGGATTAAAAATGATGTGTGGTATCATTCCGTTAGTCCATTGGCCACGCAAGAGCGAGAGAATCTCCTGTTGTGCCCTTTCTTCGTCTATATGAGACAATCCAATTGCAATAAAAGCTGAATCCCACATCCATTGATGTGGATACAGCAAAGGAGCTGGCTTTGTCGAGTTTCCTGTATCATTATCTTTTAGGACTTTCACGGCTCTCTTTTTTAACCCTTTCAGCAAGCTTTGATCGGTCATTTTCCCTCCTTACCGCCTGAGAAGTATTGTCAAAAATCTAACCACAGAGGGCACAGAGAGATAATATTTATTTATTCTCTGTGTGCTCAAATTCTCTATC
>DAOUSS010000125.1 GCA_030627085.1 Candidatus Stahliibacteriota bacterium
ACTTATCCTTGTTACAAAGACCGAGAGAGGAATTAAGGAGGAGAGTATTATACCTGTCAGGTTTGTGCCTATGAAAGGAGAGGCGGAGAAGGGGGAAGAGAGATGAGAGAAGAGGGAGGAGAGAAGAGATAGGCACTAGGCATTGGGTTGCTAAAATATTCAATTATCAATTAGCAATGCAAAATTAACAATTAGCATTTGTCAATGGTTATTCATTCCCGTGGTGTCAGGAGTTACCTCCTGACACAGGTTATTAGTTATTAGGTCGTTAGGTCATTGACGCTACGACGCTAAGACATCAAGACGCTATGACATTTCAGTAACACTGTAATCTGAAACTTAACATCTCTAACCTGATGTCCTGATCTTCTGGTATTCTTCCTACTGATACTCTGATCATCTGATACACTATTATTATTTCAGTGATTTTCAGTGTTTAATGCATAATCTGAGACTATGTCCGATATACTTGAAATATTTAATTCTGCGGTATCAGCTGTCTTACCGGCGGGTCTCATTAGAAGGCGGGTTGGTTTAAAGGGAAATACCCTGCAGGTTATGGATAGAGATTTCAACCTCTCAAATTACAGAGATATATATGTGATTGGTACTGGCAAGGCATCTCTGGGGATGGCAGAGGAGGTCGAAAGAATCCTTGGAAAAAGGATAAAGACCGGTGTATGCTGTGTCCCTGTAAAATACACAGAACTTGAGAGGATAGAGGTTATGGAAACATCTCATCCCATCCCTGATGAGAGGAGTGTCAAGGGGGCAAAAAAAGCAATCTCCATTCTGAGGAATACGGGTGAGGAAGATCTTATTATAGGTCTCTTCTCGGGAGGCGGTTCATCCCTTTTTGCACTGCCTGCTGGCGATATAACCCTCGAGGATAAAAAGAAGACCATATCTTTGTTGCTCACAAGCGGTGCAGATATAAAGGAGATAAATACCATAAGAAAACATATCTCCGGTGTCAAAGGAGGAAGACTTGCAACGGAGGCATATCCATCTACTGTGATATCTCTTCTTATCTCGGATGTTGTAGGAGATGATATAAGTATAATTGCATCGGGTCCGACCGTGTCCGATGATACGACATACAGGGACTGTATGAATATCATAGAAAAATACAATTTAATGCCTCCCCACAGGGTATTGGAGCATATAAAGGCCGGTATTAAAGGAGATATTATCAAGACACCGAAGTCTCTTCCAAATGTTGTGAATTTCGTAGTAGGGAATAATCTTCTTGCCCTTGAGTCTGCAAGAGAAAAGGCAGAGGGGTTAGGGTATAATTCAATCATCCTCTCATCGCAATTAGAGGGAGAAGCAAGAAATGTTGCAAGGCTGCTTTCTATGGTAGCAAAAGAGGTCATGCAATCCGGTAATCCTGTGGATGTGCCCGCCTGTATAATAAGCGGAGGCGAGACCACGATAAGGGTGGTGGGCAGCGGCAAGGGGGGAAGGAATCAGGAGTTTGCTCTTGCATTCGCAATCTATGTAGATGGTATCGAGGGAATAGAGTTTCTGTCTGCTGCGACAGATGGTGTAGACGGCCCAACGGATGCCTGTGGTGCAATTGTTGATGGAGATGTTGCAGAGAGAGCAAGGGCTCAGGGGTTATCCCCGCAGGAATATCTCCAGGATAATAACTCTTATCACTTTCATAAAAAGGTAGGCACTATACTTTATACAGGCCCCACACATGCAAATGTAGGGGATATAGAGATAATTCTGTGTAGATAAAACTTTTCGATTTATCCTGTTTCTACTACCTTCGCAGTAAATTCACCCTCACAGACAACTACATCGTCAACATACGCCTTTCCTTCCATAACACAGAGTCCTTCCTTGTATTTTATCAGTTTGAGTTCATTCCGCAGGGTATCACCCGGAACCACGGGTCTTCTGAATTTGACTTTGTCTATCTTCAAAAAGTAGACTACCTTGTCCCCCGGGTGATCTACTTTCTTTAACATAAGAAATCCACCAACCTGCGCCATAGATTCTACTATGAGAACTCCCGGCATTATGGGATGCCCGGGAAAGTGTCCCTGGAAGAATGGCTCATTTATCGTTACATTTTTGATTCCGACCACCTTCTCTTCCGTGAGTTCTATTATTCTATCCACCAACAGGAAGGGATACCTATGTGGCATTATCCTCTCTACCTCTCTTATATCAAACACAGCTACCTCCAGTTGAGTTTTTAAGTGCCTTATAAAGTTTATATTTGCAGTATGTCCCGACTTATATGCAAGTATATTTGCATTTATATAGCATTCCAGCAGTGATAAATCTCCAATAAGATCGAGAATTTTGTGCCTGACAAATTCATCAGGAAACCTCAAAGGTGTTTGGTTTATTAAACCATTATCTCCTATTACCAATACATTGTCAAGACTGCCTCCTTTGCCCAATCCCTTTTTTCTAATCTCTTCTATCCATGAGTAGAAACAGAATGTTCTTGCCGGTGCAATCTCCTTCTCAAAGACCTCTGGAGTGATTGTGAATGACCTGTATTGAGGTGGAGGATAAGGACTATTATAGTCTATGTGAAATGAGACACGCAAATTTCTATAGGGCAGTGCAAAAATTTCTCTTTCTCCGTCCTTGCAGGCGACGGGGGTTCTTATATTTTTTGTCTTCCTTTCTCTGTCAAGTTGAATTATTCCGGCATCTTTTATGATATTAACAAAACCAGTCGCACTCCCATCTAATGCAGGTACCTCGTCCCCTTCTGTCTCGCATATACAGTTGTCCACGCCCATTCCATAGAGGGCAGCAAGAAGGTGTTCAACCGTTTGTACCTTTTCGCCGTCTTTTTTTAGGCTGGTATTGCCCTGTTTCGATTCGGCGTATCTTATGCTTGCGTTGATTTTAACGCCATTTTTAAGAAAGAATATCCCGGCATCTGGAGGGGCAGGATGAAGGAAGAGTTTGATCGTACTTCCTGAATGGATACCTGTCCCCTTGATATACGTCTTTGTTTTTAATGTTTGCTGTTTCATTTTAAGCTCTGTTGCCCACGAAAATACCGAGTTATTTTCTCCCACGAAAGACACGGTTTTTCTCCCACGAAGTACACGGAAGACACGGAATTTATTTTTTTTATTTTTAGTGTACTTCGTGTCCTTCGTGGGCTATTTTTTCAGTGTACTTCGTGTTCTTCGTGGGCATTTTTCCCTTACGCTCTTCCACACTATCCATATACTTCCAAAGGGTGTTCGCTGCAAAAGCCTTATTTTACCCTGTTTGGCAATTTCAAGCACCACAATAAAAGTCACGATCATTCTAAGGAGAGATTTTTCCCTTTCAAGTAGTATTCTCAAGTTCGCCCTGCCGTTTTCCTTCACTTCCTTTTCAATCTCTTTGCGTCTCTTGTTGACATCTATCGTCTCTTTTTCTAATTCAATGGCGGGTCTTGCCTTGTATTTTGCTATAATTTCCTCTGCGAGTCTGTAGAGTGCATTTGGCTCTACTTCTCCAAAGACTGTTTCCTGGTCAACAGGTGGTCTGGAAAACAAGCTAGCAGCATATTTTTCTCTCTCGTGCAGTTCATCTCTCAATGTATAAATCCAGTCTTTATCCTCTTCTCTCTCGCTCTCCTCGATTTCGTCTGTATCATCGCTTGTCTCAACAACGGGAAGTAGTGTACAGAGTTTAATTGACATAAGAACTGTCACGGCATTAAATATTGCGAAAAGTGCGTCGAAACTCTCTCCACGGTCGACAGTCTCAACCCAGGAATGAACCAGTGTGGAAATAGAAATTGAGTGTATATCAACTTTGTCTCTTTTTACAAGAGAAACCAACTCACCAGGAGGAATTAACTGTTCAGATAAATCAAATTCTTCTTTCATGTTGTAACTCAAAGCTTCAGCTTTGACTGTCAAGGCTTGCCTAATAACATTTCACATTACACCTTCAACATTACACATTACACCTTTCGCCTAATCAACTATTTAACCAATCAACCAATAAACTGCTCCCTTCACATTCCACATTTCACATTAAACATTACACCTTCCACCTAATCAACTATTTAACCAATTAACTATTTACCGTCTCCGCCTTACGCCCTACGCTCTACTCCTGGCTCCCTACCGCCGCTACCAACTCGTCCTTTCTTATAGGCACGACACCTACCTTTCCTACCTCTATGCCAGCAGCGTAACTCGCTATAAGTGCAGACTCGTATATAGATGCTCCTGCTGTTAGCGACAGCGTCAATGCAGAGATGACTGCATCACCCGCTCCAGCCACATCGTGCACCTCTGTCATTGCCTTATGAGGGATTCTCCACTCCCCAGTATCCCCGATTACGAACATGCCGTCTCTTCCAAGTGTAACCACGAGGTTTTTGCACTCCAATTTTTCCCGTGTTATTCGTGCCGTCTCTACAAGATTATCATAGGAGAGTTTTATCCCCATGGACCCTTCCATCTCTTTCTTGTTTGGTTTAAATGCTGTTACCCCTTTGTAATGAAAAAAGTTATCAAATTTCGGGTCAGCGGTTATTACGCAATCCTTAAAACAATTTATTATCTCTTCTATGAATTGCTTATCAAGGAGTCCCTTATCATAGTCTTCAATGAGAACAGCATCAACATCCCCCTTTTTAAATATTATGAATTCGCGAAGGGTGTCTCTTTCTGCCCCATCCATTTTCACCTTATTTTCTCTATCAAATCTCACGAGTTGCTGGTCCTCTGCAATAACCCGTGTTTTACGGATGGTTGGATAGTCATTTAGAGATATCACACCACTCTCATCTATTCCCAGCCCTCTAAGAAGATTTCTCAGTATATCCCCTGCCCTGTCCCTTCCTACCACACCAGCAAGGATTGGTATTCCACCTAAAGAGAGTATATTGTTCGCTACATTTGCAGCTCCACCAGGACTGGTTGATTCTCTCTCAATTTCTACGAGCGGTACGGGTGCCTCAGGTGATATTCTATTAACCTTTCCCCACAGGTACTCGTCAAGCATTATATCCCCGATGATAAGGATTCTTTTATCCGCAAAGTTTTTTATGTGCTTTATTAAGTCCATATTATCTCTCCCAGTGTTTGGTCATCCCGTGGTGTCAGGAGTTGCCTTACGGCGACCTTCGGTATACCCTCCTGACACAAGT
>DAOUSS010000192.1 GCA_030627085.1 Candidatus Stahliibacteriota bacterium
CTGCCCTGTTAGATATGGAGTTATCTAACAGGGTAAATGATATTCGTGTTCTATACTTTCTATGCAGTCAAGAAAAAAATAAAATCTGTTTCTTTTATCTCAGAATAAGATTTAGTATCCCCCCTACAAGAAGTGCAGATACCACCATAATAAAAGTAGATTTTAGCATGTCTTTTGCTCCAAGTTCCCTTACAAGTACCGCAAAGGTAGCAACGCAGGGAAAATACATCGTAAGAACAACTGATGCCACAATGAGTTGTTTCATTGTGAGACCAAGCGGAGAGAGCATTCCGATTGCAATATCCTTTCTCAGGAATCCTATTATAAGCGCAGCAACCGCCTCATTGGGGAGCCCCAAGAGCCCTCTTACTACTGGCGATAAGAACCTGCCAATAAACTCAATAATATGTAAAGCATACAGGATGTTTACGATAAACACCCCAAGAAGGACATAGGGGACCGCTTCTTTTAAAAATCCATACGTTCTCATCCAGAGTTTCTTCAAAAGAGCCTTTGCATAAGGTATTCTGTATGGTGGAATCTCGGTAAATATCTCAGGCGATTCCCCCGTGAGAAGTCTATCCATTATTATTCCAAGCAACACCCATACTACAAAAAGTGTTCCGAATACGGGTCCCAATCCCAGTATACCAAATTTACCGACAAGACCAATAATCATTGCGATCTGCGCCATACAGGGAACAGCAATTGCCATAAGGGTTGCGGCGATAAACCTTTCCCTTCTTGTCTCTAGCACTCTTGTTGCAAGTGCACCAGGAACATTACAGCCCAGTCCCAGCATCATAGGAATTATTGATAGTCCATGCAAGCCAACTCGGTGCATAAAATTGTCCATAAGAACCCCGAGTCTTGGCAGATAACCTGAGTCCTCGAGAAATGAGAGGACAAGATAGAATGCAAAGATATAGGGTAGAACCATTGCAAACGGGACAAATAGTCCTGTTGTAAGAAGTCCCATAGACTGGACAAAATCTATTGTTACCTCTGCCGGAACTACCCCTGTAGCTGTTTTCACTATAACTGTACTCCCTGCAACCATCTTGCCCGTAACTATCCCTTTGATGAACTCCTCGGTCTCCAGGCTAAAAAGAAATAATTTTCCGATCAGGATATCGTGGATGAAACCGCCCGGACTCAGAATCGCACTCAATTTTACCATAACAGGTTTCCAGAGCCCTTCAAAAATCGGCTCAAGTATATAGCCAATCAGGGATTCTCCAATAAACCTGATAATGGAAAAACTTACTGTCAACACAGCAAGAGCAATAGGAATTCCTATAGAAGGTCTTATAGATGCCTCTTCAAGCTTGTCAACGAATGTATGATGTCTGTGTGTAACCCTTTGGGTCTCTTCAATTATTCTACCTATCTCAGTCCACCTTTCTTCTACATCATATTCGTATGTGTTTGACTTTGCCTCCGAAAGTCTCTTTATCAATTCTGCTATTCCCTCACCCGATATCGCGCAGGTTGAAACCACCGGCACACCCAGAATCTCCTCTAACTTTTTCGCATCTATCTCAATCCCGGTGTGTTTTGTCTCATCCCAGAGGTTCAGACATACGACAACTGGTATTCCTTCTTTTAACAGCTGCAATGTGAGATTGAGGTTTCTCTCCAGATTAGTTGCATCCACCACATTTATTACGATATTTTCAGGGTCCTCTTTTGCCTCCTTTAACATATCTACCGCAACTTCCTCTGCCTTTGAAGTAGGCTCAAGGGTGTAGGTACCCGGAACATCAATAACCTCTACCCTCTTCCCCTTCAATCTCATATATCCCTTTGTAAACTCAACCGTGGTTCCAGGATAGTTTGAAGCTATTACATGAGCACCTGTAAGCCTTGAAAATACTACACTTTTTCCCACATTGGGGTTCCCCATAAGAAGTATCTTCATAGAACCTCCACCATTATCCTTCTTGCCATTCCATAGCCAATCGCTACTTCTGTATTACCGCTTCTGACCACTACAGGACCTCTCATAAAGTACCCGGATACCTTCTCTATCCTTATCCCCACCCTTACCCCAAGAACCTCCAGCCTCCTCCGAAGACCACGACCCCCCTCAATCCTTACTACCCTTCCCCCTTTTCCCTGTCTCATACTTGCTAAATCTACAATTGACACCTTACCCCCTGGTATAATGTTTGTTATGTATAATATTTAACCACAGAGGTCACGGAGAAACCAGAGTTTTTTTATCTTCTCCGTGCTCTCTCTTAAGTTTCATATTTCTCTAAACTCTGTAATAAATGGAATGATAACATCCCTTTTATCCCTATGGTCTTGTTACTCTAATCCGTTAGCTAACGGACAACCAATGGATTCACCCCTCATTTTGAGTTCACAGAGAAGGTATAATCTCTTTTCCATCTTGCTTTTGTGAACTCTGTGTTCTCTGTGGTTTATTCATGAAATTTACATAACCATAATGTTCATTATACCTGATTACACAGATTATAAAAGAGATTTCACTGATTCTCGTCAATAAAATCTGTGTAATCTATACTCTTAATCTGTGAAATCAAACATTTTAATTAGTGTCCGGTGAAAAATTCACCCATAATGTCAAATTGCCAATTTCCAATGTCAAACATCTAAAAGCAATGATTGTAGACTTATGTGTCTATTTTGACATTTAGGAATTTGGATTTTTATTGGAAATTAGTCATTCGGATTTTGTCATTTTTTCGCTTTTTGCACCGGTAACTAATTAGTTGGCTTGTTAGTTTTACTCCCGTTTCACGGTTTACGATTTACGGGTCCTCTCCTGCATTTATTACAATATCCGTATAATTCCAGTCTATGGTTTAACAACTCAAATTTGTAGGCTCTGGCAATCTCCTTCTGGAGGTCTTCAATCTTTTTACTTTTGAATTCTATTATCTTACCGCACCTCACACAGATTAAATGGTCGTGATGCTCTTTTGGGTGAACTGGTTCAAACTTCGTTATCCCATCTATAAATCTTCTGGATACTGCAAGTCCCGCCCTCTCAAAAAGCCTAAGTGCCCTGTATACAGTGGAGAAACTTATATCTGGGTCTATTTTCTTTACCTTGTCATATAGTTCTTCAATACTCAGGTGTTTGTCCTCTCTAAAAAACAACTCGGCGATAGTATGTCTCTTTAGAGAGTGTTTCAACCCCTTCTCATAAAGATATCTCCTGACTGATTTTAATTCGCTATTTTTGACATTGCTTTTCATTTTCAATATAATTATAACATAAAAATTTCAATTTGTCAAGAAAAAAATGAAAAGATTCCGCGGACAAAAAATAGTTGACAAATGGGAAAAAAGATGGTATAATAGAAGTCATTCAAATGACTAATGAAAAATAGACAACAAACATCAGACCATAGACATTCGACTCTAGACATTAGGCATTTTGGCATTAATTGATAGTCTTTAATTGATTCCTCTGTGGTTCCCCTGTTAAATAGAACCGCTTTACAGCACGCTTTAGCGTTTATTTTTGAGTTATTTAACAGGGTAAATCCAAACAATGACTTAGGTAATTTTACAGGGATTTTAAGAGGCAGTAGGGACAACCCTTGTGGTCGTCCGCAGGAGAGCTTTTAATGTCGGTTGTGATGGAGTTAAGGCGCCTGCCTGCGGTAGGCAGGTAAGCCTTTGGAATTAAGGCGTCAGCCTTTTATATAAAACCCTTACGGGTGAATTCCAAA
>DAOUSS010000054.1 GCA_030627085.1 Candidatus Stahliibacteriota bacterium
GAGAGAATTAATTTCTATTCCGAAAAATTCCTGGGCACTCCTTACAATATTCGGTGTGTCGGTGATGGTCCTTATGCTCTTATAGAAAATTGGCCTTTGGTTGATTTTCAAGAGACCAACTGTATGGCTCTTTGCGAACATGTTCTTGCTATGGCAATCTCTGATAGTTGGGATAATTTCTTCAATAATCTTCTGCAAGTTCGATATAAAGATGGTATAATCGGAATGAGAACTCGAAATCATTACACAATGGCGGATTGGCTACCCGAAAATAGCTGGATTCTGGAAGATGTGTCAAGAAGGGTTGGTGGAGAATACACAAAATCAGTAACCAGAACCATTTCCCATAAAAAATTCTTCACCAGTAAGGGCATAAAAGATATGCGTTATGTTTTGCCTGATCGCGAAATAACAATAGAGTATGTTCCATTAGATGCTCTCAAAGAAGTAGAGAAAAACATAAAACCTGGAGATATAGTGGCTTTGATTTACGCTAATAAAACTGATGTCTTCTCAGCACATATGTTAATAATCGCCGAAAAAAACAATAAAAAATACATACGAGAGTCCAGTAGCAGAAAAATGACTACTTTCGATACTCCCTATGAGGAATGGCTTTCCAGTATTCAAGATTTGCAAAAACATTTAGGAGAGGAATTTTTAGGATTATCGTTTATGAGAGTAAGAGAAGAACTGAACGAACCTGGAAAAGTTATCCTTCCCTGGGAAATAAGCAAATTAAAATCAAAAACAAGGTCTGGCTCAAAATAGCCTGCTAACGAGTTTCGGGACTACTAACTTTTAAAAAACTTGACTTATGACAATTTTTATTATATAATGTATATTAAGGTATAAAAATACCTCTTAACAGGATAAGCGGATAAGGATATCGGTTAGCTAAACTATCACAAAGGAGGACAAGATGAAAAAGTGGGTTCTTCTTATGATTTTTATTTTACTTCCAGTATTTCTATTTGCTGGGGTTACCGGGAAGATTGCTGGCAGGGTGATAGATGCCTCTACGGGGGAGCCTCTACCCTATGCAAATGTGAGGATTGTGGAAACAAATATGGGGGCTTCTACTGATGCCGATGGTTATTACTTCATTATAAATGTGCCTCCCGGTGTTTATGAGTTGAATGTTACTATGATGGGTTACAGGCCTAAAACAATAACTAATGTAAAAGTCAATATTGATCTTACAACAACTGTAAACTTTACCTTAGAACCAACTGTAATTGAACTCGGTGAGGTCGTCGTTGTTGCAGAGAGACCTATGATTTTAAAAGACCAGACATCAACTACGCACTACATAGATCGTGAGACAATGGATACTCAACCAATCCACTCTTTTCAAGAAGTTGCCCAACGCCAGGCTGGAGTGATAGGCACACACTTTCGAGGTGGTAGAACTGGAGAGACTACTGTTTTAGTAGATGGAATACCTATAAGAGACCCTGCTGCTGAATATCGAGGCTATATGGCTGGATTTACTAGTAGTCTACCTGAACAGTCAATTGAGGAGTTACAGATTATCACTGGAGGATTCAATGCAGAGTATGGCAATGCACAGTCAGGGTTGATAAATGTAATTACACCAGAAGGAGGGATTAAACACTCAGGCGAAATTTCTGTCAGAACAACAGCAGATAGGGTAATGGATTTAGTAAATAAGGAAACACTAAATCCCCGACTTCGTGAAGTTTATGGCCTAAAACTGTCGGGACCAATTTGGAACCCTTTACCAGTTGACTTGAGTTATTTTCTTACCACTGGGTTATCTGATCAAGAAAGTGGAGAATTACCAAATCAAGATTCTTTCGAACGCACTTATCAAGGGAAACTGACTGTTAAATTTTCTCCCACAATAAAGTTAAACTTTGGAGGACATACCTCCCAGGAAGATTACAATATATATTCCCACCATTATTCAAAATATGGAATGTTAGACCATCTTGCTGATAGATACCGCAAGACAAAGCAGGAGTATTTAATTTGGACTCACACATTAAGTCCAAAAGCATTCTATGAATTGAAGGTTTCCAGTTTCTTATCCCAATATCGTGCGGTTTGCAAAGATGTAGATGATTATGACAATGATGGAGATACAGAAGAGGAATTAAATTGGGACCCAACTGGTCCTGGTCCCTCGTATCAAGATAGAGAACGAGAGAATATCCCCGGTGGATGGTTTTGGGCCTCTGGGGATGAGAATTTCTGGATGGATCAAAAGGCTCAAACATATATACTAAAAGGGGACCTGACAAGCCAAATCAGGTTCAACCATCTTATTAAAGCAGGTTTAGAATTTGACTGGAATCAAGTTAAGATAGAGAGGTATCGCTGGACTGCTGTTGGAGTGAATGTATACGATGAAAGCTGGGATCAAGATTTTATAGACTTAGCCCTATATGGACAGGATAAGATCGAACTTGCTGAGTTAATAGTCAATTTCGGGTTAAGATTTGACTACTTTAACCCTAATGGATTTAGAGAAAAGGCTTGGTATCCTAAGGATCAAAGTGACCCCCTAATTGGCAGTGAAGTAAAGGATCCTATTCCTCCTTCAACATCTTATCAGTTGAGTCCACGCATTGGGGTGTCTTTTCCAATCTCAGAAAGGGATGTTCTACACTTCAGCTATGGCCATTTCTTCCAGAGACCGGACGGGAGATTCCTTTACCATAATCTTGGAGGATATAGAAGAGGAGCTATCCCAACTATAGGAAACCCTGGGCTAAAACCTGAGCGAACTGTTGCATATGAAGTAGGACTTAATCACCTTTTTACTGAGGATCTTAAAGGGACTTTTACTACTTACTTCAAAGACATCTCCAATCTTATAGACCAAAAACATTACTACTGTGCTCCTCTCGATTATGATGTCTTTGAAAATGCTGATTACGGGAATGTGCGTGGTCTTGAGTTCGTAGTCACGAAGAGACAGGGAAGATTTTTGGGTGGCTCAGTCAGTTACACGTATTCAGTAGCTAAAGGAAGAAGTTCATCCCCTTACGCTGGGGGGGACTATGCGTACTACCAGCAAGTAATGCCCAAGGAGTTGGTTTTCCTCAATTGGGACCAAAGACATGTAGTAAAGGCAAATATTAACTTTACTACACCTTATGATTGGGGTCCTGTTTTTCTGGATACTAAATTATTGGGTGGCTGGATGATAAATGCTTCACACGAATATGGAAGTGGACTTCCTTACTCATCTCCATCTAGAGCACTTAGACCACCCGTTAACGATAAGAGACTTCCTCCAACAAATACTACCGACTTGAAGCTAATTAAAAAATTCAAACTCTTCTCCTTTAAACCCTCTTTTTATGTAGAATGTTTAAATCTCTTTAATAAAAAGAATATACTCTACTTAGTTGATGCTGAGTGTTACGAACTCACTGGTGAACCAGGTGGTTGGCATAGAGACCCTGGGGTTTATAGCAATCCCCGTCTTTTTAGAGGGGGCATAAAATTTAATTGGTAAAAATGGAGGTGGAAGATGAGATTTCTCATAAAAACTTTTGCCATTTTATTGAGTCTTGTGGTCGGGTTTAGCTCTTCTGAAGCAAGAAGAATTTCAAACAAATCTTATAACAACACAGCTCCATTCCATTGGTATATTCATCAAATAGGCGATGTGTGGAACCGACAGACTAATTGGGGGATGTTTGGTGATGATGACTTCGTCTACCCTTCATGTGATTTTCCAGGAGGATCTCAGAATGCATATCTCTACCAGGGTTCAATATGGGTATTGGGAATCGTTGAGGACTCGCTTGGCAACCCAGACACTTTATGCACAGCAGGTGACGAACTTGAATTTGGCTGCTTGGGCACAGTCCATGTAGTCACTGGAGAAGAAGCACTATCCCAGGAGGATACTTACACAACTTATAATGATCTATATCCCGTGTCACCCGAAGGTGTCCATAGACCCCTTGGCATTGCAGTAACTGAAAAAACCTACGCCTTGGCAGTTGATTACGCAAATAACTTTATTATAGCGGAATATTGGATAAAGAATATTGGTATAGATACGGACGAAGACACTATTCCCGATACCCCGAGGACTATCAGGAACCTTTTTGTTTCTATTAGAATGGATTGTGATATATCATCCCTCGCCGGCAGCGACGATCTTTGGTATTGGGATGATATGGTTGACTATGATGCAACCAACAAACTTTCTTACATGTATGATGCGGACAATTCAGCAGTCCCCGGGGACGACACTGGAAATCCCGATGCCCAAGGAAATCTTATATCCCCGGGCTATATTGGAGCCCGTCTTTTACATACACCACATCCATCTGGAATGCCCTACTCTCACCGATGGTGCCATTATTACAATGACCCACCACCAAATGCGCCTCAGTACAGGTTTATTGCTGAAGATACAATCGATCCGTTGCCGATTGCTCCCTATGATTATAGGTTCATGCAAACTACAGGTCCAATTGATTCATTAGTCACGGGAGACTCGCTTCTTGTTGTTTGGGCATATGGAGTAGGGAATGGTTTAGAAGAACTTAAAAATATATTACAAACAGCCCAAAGAATCTTCGATAATAACTACTTGGCAGCTCTCCCCCCTCCATCGCCAACTTTAGTCTTGGAAGACTATGTAGAAAACGGAACGACTGTTGGAGTACGAATTCAATGGAATAATTCACCTGAAGATGCTGTTGATCCATTAAGTCTTGAAGAAGACTTTGAAGGTTACAGAGTATGGGTTAGTGAATCTAAAGATCCTGCGGGAGAGAGGATATGGCAACTCCTTGCAAGTTTTGACATAGTAGATAGTATAGGCGAGGACACTGGCCTTCCTCCCAAGAATAATGAGGGATACTATGAAATTATACATTTACCCGTAATTAAAGGATTCGCGTATACTTACTCAGTGACTGCTTTTGATAAAGGTGACACCGTTGGAGGTCTTGAGTCTTTAGAGAGCAGTAAATTATTCAATCTCCAGGATTATATACCCACTAACCCTATTGCTACTTCTCTTGATAATATCCGTGTGGTTCCTAACCCATATATTGGAAGTGCTCCCTGGAATAATCCAAGACCTCACTATGGAGTGCCCTGGACAGATAGGATACAATTCGTTAACCTGCCTGCAGATGCCGTGGTTCGTATATACACTCTTGATGGAGATTTCGTTAGAGAAGTAATATCGTCAAATTTAATAGCAAGAACACCAAAAATGACTAGTGAGTGTAAGAGTGTTGCAGAATGGGACCTTCTCTCACGAAACAAACAGAAAGTTACACCTGGATTATATCTATATGTGGTTGAGTCCTCGCTTGGTACCAAGAAGGGAAAATTTGTCATTATAAGATAGGGAGGACAGGATGAGAAAGTTTAGTATAATTGCTGTTCTATTGCTGATATATGTCTCATTGAGTTATGCTCAATTTGCACCTGTTGGAACTGCTGGTGCACAATTCCTTCAGATACCGTTGGGAGCTAGACCAGTCGGTATGGGTGAAGCCTTTACTGCATATGTAAGTGACATACTCTCAATATACTGGAATCCTGCTGGTTTGGTTGATTTAAAAAGATGGGAGATTTCAACAAGTTATGTTCCATATTTTGAATCAATAACCTATCAATCTGCTGCCTATGCCTATAATTTCGGCAACGTTGGAACAGTTGGAATTCATTTCTCCAGCTTGGGCACAGACAACATGGATGTAACTACGGTTTATCAACAGGAAGGTACAGGGGAAGTCTTTTCTTGCCGAGATGTCGTAGGAGGAATCTCTTATGCACGCTTGTTGACAAACTGGTTCTCAGTCGGTTTGAACGCCAAGTTTCTGCAGGAGAACTATTGGACTTACACTTCCAGTGGATGGGCATTAGATTTGGGAACTCTGTATAGAAGCCATTTTAGATCGCTTAGATTAGGAATGTCTATTCTCAACTTTGGACCAGAACTAAAATTCTCTGATACCTATATAGACTATAGCGATGAACAGAAGGAAAAAGGATTTGGAACTTATGCCCTTCCTATGACATTCAGGGTCGGGATATCTATGGATCTTTTTAAAAGAGAACTTCACCACCTCAGTGGAGCTTTGGATGGCGTACATCCAGTCGATAATCTCGAAACTCTAAATTTGGGGTTTGAGTACTGGTACTCAAATATATTAGCGTTGAGAACTGGATATAAGGTTAACTCTGACGAAGGAGGATTTTCCGCTGGAGCCGGTTTCAAAGTTTCTTACGGAGCAGCAGTTGCAAAACTTGACTACGCCTTTAATGACCTTGGAAGACTTGGCATTGTACACAGGGTATCTTTGGGAATTGGATTCTGATATACTAGATAACCAGGAAGTTATACAGTAAAGAATCTAATGGTGCATTTATATTGTCAGAATACTTAGCTATTTATATGGCACAGTTGCCTTTCTCTCTTTCGAGAATCTTGTAGAAATTATAGTCCGAAAAAAATGATTCAAGAGAAACCAATAAAATTACAAAGAAAAGGAGGTGAGGGGTATGAAAAGACTGATGTAGAAGATCGAAATTTGTGTGTAGCGGAGTAAACAAAAGGAGGGAATATGAAAAGGATGATTGTCCTCATCATAGGGCTGGCTTTAGCTAGTTCCACAGGGGCCAACATTATGCCCACAGCCCTCAGTAGCAGTGCTGCAAGTTTCAATCCCACTACGGAGACGGTTGATTTATGTTACCGACTTAATGAAGCCGCTGGGATGGCAGTAGCTGTTGAAATTTACAATGCGAGTGAGCAATTGGTGCGAACTCTGGAGGGTACAACAGACCGCGGCCTTAACACCGTAACCTGGGATGGAAAGAACGATGCCGGAGAGTATGTGCCGAACGGGTCTTATTACTTCAAGGTTATAGCGAGCGATTTCGGACATAGTGATTGGGAAGTTATAAGTACAGATACATTAGAAGCTGGCTATATTATGTACTCTGGTAAAGCACTTAAGATTAACAAGAATCCTGATAGCCCACACTATGGTAAGGTCTACATTACAAATACCATAGGCGGCACATCTATAAACCCTGGAGCCACAGAACAGCTTGACGGAATATATGTTTTCTGGCCAGATGGCACTCCTGTAACCACTTATATAGACACGATCAACTTTGGTGGAAATACAGTCGATGGTTCTGGTTCAAGTCCTTGGTGGCTTGCTATTGGCCCGGATGACCATATATATATATCTGACTGGAAAGATGGATACGAGAATGTATGGGAATTCGATGCAGACATGACTCCTGAATCAATGATTCAGATTTTAAGTAAGGACCACCTTGACAATCATGGTAATGTCTGCGGAATGGCAGTTAGAGGAACGGGTGAGAATAGGGTTCTTTACACAACCGATGAGGATTTGAGCCCTGGTTGGTCAATCTGGAAATATGAAATTGGCACACTCGCATCTCCTCCTTATATCACATCTCCAGGTTTATTTATTGAAGGGATCTCAGGTATGTACAATCGGCAGTTTTTTGACTTCACTTTCACTTCTAATGGTGATACCTTATTTGCTAATGATTATGTTAGCTCTGTCGCCCCCGGTGTTGACTTGGTGAACCTTAGCAAATGGTATGTAGGAGGAGCAGAACCTGAGACCTTATGGACTAAGTTGCAGGCTGAAGGAACGGACCCAACATTTAGAAGAATCACTGGTATTGACTACGATGAATTACATGGCAGACTCGCCGCTTCCTGCAGAACTAGCTGGATTTTCATCTTTAACTCAAACGGTGATTCTCTACACGCTATAGAGAACTCAGGAACTCACAATCGTGGGTGCGTATTTGATGCAGTAGGAAATATTTATGTGGTCAATAGCTCTAACGAATTATGGCGAGTATGGTCACCTCCCGATGGCATTAATGCAAGCACTACGAAGAGTCCGTTTGCAATTGAAGTGACTGGAGTAGGAGTGGAAGAAGATCCACAGGATGCAACATTACATTTCGCAGTCTGGCAGAATTTACCTAACCCGTTCAGTTCAGAGACGCGAATTGTTTACACTATTCCTTATGCATCACATTGTATTGTTAGAATTTACGATTTGTCTGGGGGACTGGTTCATACGCTGGTTGACGAGCAGCAAAAAGCAGGTATTCATGAGGTCTGTTGGGATGGCAAGGATGGTTTCGGAAATAGAGCGAAAAACGGGATCTACTTTTACAGGGTAACAGCTGGCACTAATACAGCTACAAGGAAATTGGTTCTGATGAGATAGATTTTAAATTGGGGGGTGGGAAATTCTCCCACCCCCCAAAGATTTCCTTCACACTAAAAGTGGGTTTTCCTTACTGTTTTCCCGTTAGTGAACATTTAATGAAGGTTTTTCATTTTTCTTGATTGCATAGAAAGTATAAAACACGAATATCATTTACCCTGTTAGATAACTCCATATCTAACAGGGCAGGTTAACAAATTGCACGAATTTCTTTTATTTTTGAAATGTTTTTATATTAC
>DAOUSS010000079.1 GCA_030627085.1 Candidatus Stahliibacteriota bacterium
AATTTCTTTTATTTTTGAGATGTTTTTATATTATTTGTGTGCATTCGATTGATTTGTGTAATTCGTGGTGTCTTTTTTCTTGACAAAGTGCAAAATTTAGAGTAAAATAGATGCTCTATGAAAAGGCTTTTATACCTAATACTTTCCATCCTTCTCTTTATCTCCCTTATATTCTGGGGAGCGAGAAAGGGACAACTGGGCGAGACACTGGCAAAGGCTTCTGTTATCTGCCTCTCCTGTATTGGTATAGAGTAAGATGAGAAGGATAATTCAACTCTTGTCTCTGGTACTTTCCAACAGTTTTTTTGCCGCCCTGTGGAAAAGAACAATATACCAGGGCTCAATGAAGTCAATATGCGTTCCAATTCTTAACTGCTATGCCTGCCCACTCGCAAGAACATCCTGTCCCATAGGTATACTCCAGCACTTTATCGTCACGAAATCCTTTCCTTTTTATGTCATTGGAGTATTCGGCACAGTCGGGATATTCCTTGGCAGGTGGACATGTGGATGGCTCTGCCCGTTTGGGTTTCTACAGGACCTCTTACATAAGATAAAAAGCAAAAAACTAAGGATGAAAAGACAGATCACGATTTCAAAGTATATAGTTCTTGTTGTCCTTGTTATAGTTATTCCTTTCATTACCCTTGAATCCTGGTTCTGTAAACTATGTCCGCAGGGAACCCTTGAGGGTGGCATACCAATTGCACTTGGTTTTCTAGGTGAAGAACTGAAGTCCCAGATACTCTCCTCATCCTTATTCTATTTGAAAGTGGGTATACTCATTGCCGTGATTCTGCTATCCGTATTTATAAAGAGATTTTTCTGTAGAACTATATGCCCACTTGGCGCAATACTGGGTCTGTTTAATCGCATAAGCCTCCTTAGATTAAGGGTGGACGAGTTAAGGTGTGACAGGTGTGGAAGATGCAGGGAAATATGCCCTGTGGACATAAACATATACGAAGATCCCGACTCCTCTGAGTGTGTAAGATGTATGGAGTGCAGAAAGGTATGCAACAGAGATGCTATAAAGCTGGGGTGGAAATAAACAACTTATCCCTATATTATACCCTTGAATGCGGACAAACATTCAGATGGAGAAGAACCTCTGACTGTTCGTACTTCGGGATTGTGGAGGAAAATGCATTTATAATAAGACAGCATAGAAATATTCTTGAAATCACATCGACAGAGAGCGATGTAGAGGAGTGGGCGAGAAGATATTTTGCGCTCGATATAGACCTCAATAATATTCTTCTTGAAATAGATAGGGATGAACATATACATAAGGCAATAAAATCTTGCAGGGGGCTTCGCATATTACGACAGGAAGCCTGGGAGACACTTGCATCATATATTCTCTCTGCAAACAATAATATCCCAAATATTAAAAGGATGGTGGAAAATCTCTCACAGAGGCTTGGCGAGAGAAGAGAGATTGAGGGGTATTCAGGATTTACATTTCCATCTCCCTCTGCCATATTAAAGAATAAGGATATTGTGAACAAATGCAGGCTCGGATTCAGATGTGACTATCTCATCAAAGCGGCAGAAATGATAAGAGAAGAAAGGATAGAATTAGTAAAAATTAGCAGGCTTTCCTATGAAGAATGCAGAGAAGAACTTACGAAGATCAAGGGGGTTGGAGGAAAGATTGCAGATTGTGTTGCACTCTTTTCTTTCGGTATGTATGAGGCATTTCCCGTGGATGTATGGATAAGGAGAATAATAAGAAATCTTTACTTTTCTAATAACAAGGTAAGTAATAGGGAGATACGACATTTTGCAATGAGATACTTTGGAAGATACTGCGGGTACGCCCAAGAATATCTTTACTGCCATTACAGACTAAATCAGCCAAAGGGGATTACCTCACAAACAGTGGAGCAAGCACAAGGGATATAACGGTCATTAGTTTTATAAGGATGTTTATTGAGGGACCTATTGTGTCCTTCAAAGGGTCACCAACCGTATCACCGATTACTGCTGCTTTATGTGCCTCAGTCCCCTTGCCACCAAGTGCGCCATCTTCTATGTATTTCTTTGCGTTATCAAGTGCTGCACCCGTGTTTGCACACTGAATTGCCAGCACAAGCCCCGTGACGAGTGCACCCATAAGAACCCCTGCAAGCACCACAGGACCAAGAAATACCCCAACAAGCACCGGTATCACAATGACAAGTATCCCCGGCAGCATCATACTCTTGATAGCTCCCTTTGTAGCAATGTCCACACATCTTGATACATCAGGCGGTGCCTTGCCTTCTATGAGTCCTCTTATCTCCTTAAACTGCCTCCTTACCTCATCTATAATTTTCTCCGCAACTCTTCCAACACCACCTGCCAGAAGAGAACCAAAAAGGTAGGGTATCATTCCACCGAATAAAAGCCCCACAACAAGCCAGGGGTCTGTCAATGAAAGCCGTACAGGCTCTTGTGCAAATCTGTTTATGGTGGCAAGGTATGCAACAAATAATCCAACCGCTGCAAATGCAGCACTACCTATTGCAAATCCTTTACCTATCGCAGCTGTGGTATTACCGACAGCATCGAGCGAGTCTGTAATCTTTCTCACCTCTTCTGGTAATTCTGCCATCTGTGCTATACCTCCTGCATTATCTGCAACAGGTCCATATGAATCAACCGCAAGGGTTATCCCAAGTATTGAGAGCATGCCAAACGATGCAAGTGCAATACCATAAATACCGCCAAATTTGTAGCCCACCAGTATACTTACCCCTATAATCACAACAGGAATAAGGGTGCTTCCCATACCAAGTCCTATTCCGTTTACCACCATTACCGCAGGACCCCTAACAGCCGATTTCGCAAGATTCTTTGTCGGTTTATACTTGTAGGATGTGTAGAACTCTGATACAAGCCCAATTACAATTCCCGATATTATACCTGCTATTATACACCATATAAGACCTATTGCAGAGAATCTCTGCGCACTGTCTATATATTCAATGCCGGATGCCCGAAGTATAAAGAAACTGCCCAGAATCATAAGCACAGCAGACAGGTATACACCAGAATTTAGCGCGTTCTGTGGGTCCCTTACTCTTCCGCTCTTCACCCATAATGCTCCGATAATACTTGACACGATGCCCCAAGATGCAAGGGAAAGGGGAAGCCTAACGAGACTGCCTCTTACAACCAAGAGGCTTGCTCCTATTGCAATCGCTGCAATTATTGATTCAACGTAGGATTCAAGCAGGTCTGCTCCAAGCCCTGCAGTATCCCCTACATTATCTCCAACATTGTCCGCTATCACGGCAGGATTTCTCGGGTCATCCTCCGGTATATTCTGTTCAACTTTTCCTACCAGATCAGCCCCCATATCTGCACCTTTCGTATATATACCACCCCCTGCACGGGCAAACAAAGCAAAGAGAGATGCCCCCATTGCGTAACCATTTATTGCAGTGGGGTCACCACCAAAGAGGACGAACACTCCTGAAAGGCCAAGAAGTCCTATACCAACCACCACAAGACCAGTGGTCGCACCACCTGTAAATGAAACAGATAATGCCTCTTTTAAACCCGTTCGTGCAGCCTCTGCGGTTCTACAGTTCGCCTTTGTGCCGATAGACATAGCAAGATAACCTGATAAAGCAGATGCAATAGTTCCAATTACAAAGCACACAGCAGTCCGCCAGTTTACATCAAGTCCCCTCCTGCCCAGAAGAACAAGAAACAATGCAACTATACCAACCACTATGAATACATACGAATACTCCCTTTTAAGAAATGTTTGCGCACCGTCCTGAATTAAAGAGGAAATCTCTCTCATCTTCTCATTCCCCTGCGGCTTTTTGAGAAGCGATATAGCAAACACAAGAATTACAAAAAGGGCAAGTCCAGATGCAACGAACGGGACCCAAATCATATTTCCCTCCTATACTGGATTACGAATTACGGTGGAAGTATACCATAAACTCCACAAAAAGTCAAGAAAAAAATCTTGACTTTTCTCTGTTTATATGCTATAATACAGATGGTTATTAGGTTATTACGTTATTATGTTATTGAGTAATTAGGTAACTAGGTTATTAGGTCACTTGGTTATCAGGTAATTGGGTAATTAAGTTATTGAGTACTTTATCCTTTTACTGTAATCTATAATCTGATCTTAGTATTCTTTGTGTCCTTTGTGGTAAAAAAAGATTGTAGGCACGGTTTCAAACCGAGGATACAAATTGAATTTCCCGCCTGTGATGGGACAGGTGTGCCTACAACTGTGCAATCTGTGGCTATAATTTTGATATTTGCATTTTGCATTTTGATTTAGTTTTTTAAAGGGGGGGTTTTATGCCTGAGGGACTCAAGGTATTTGGCGGTAGGTCAAATCCATCACTTACAAAAAAAATATGTGAATACCTTGGTATAGAGGGAGGAGGCATCACCTGTAAGAGATTCTCTGATGGAGAAATATATGTAAAGATAAATGAGAATGTGAGAGGAGTAGATGTATTTCTTGTCCAGTCAACCCATCCACCAGGAGACAATCTTTTTGAGCTTCTTCTTATGATAGATGCGGCGAAGAGAGCGTCTGCAGAGAGGATTACGGCAGTTATTCCCTACTTCGGTTATGCAAGACAGGATAAGAAGGATGAACCAAGGGTTCCAATATCTGCAAAACTTGTCGCAGATCTCCTTGAAGTAGCAGGAGCAGACAGGATTCTTACCTGTGATCTCCATGCGGAGCAGATTCAAGGGTTCTTCGATGTTCCAGTTGACCACCTCTATGCCCTTCCAGCCTTCTTAGAATATGCGGAAGGTATGGAGTTGTCTAACGTTACTGTAGTGTCGCCTGATGCGGGTAGGGTAAAAAGGGCGTGGGGATTTGCTAAGAGAATGGGTGGATTACCAATAGCTATCGTTGACAAGAGGAGACCAGCGCCAAATCAGTCTTATGTCACTAACATAGTAGGAAATGTAGTGGGTAGAAATGCCCTCATCGTGGACGACATCATTGACACAGGAGGGACCATATTGGGTGCAGTAGAGGCTTTAAAGTCTGCTGGGGTACTTGATGTATATTGCTTCTGTACACATCCAATACTATCGGGAAATGCAAAGGAGAATATAGATTCATCAGAGATTATAAAATTTATAACGACTGACACAATCCCTGTTCAGTGGGATTCTCCCAAACTTATGGTTCTTTCCGTCTCAAAACTCCTTGGAGAGGCTATAAAGAGAATTCATAACCGTGAATCCGTGAGTTCATTGTTTGTTTAAAACCAAAGAACTGCAACCGTAGAGTTCGCAAATACAGATAGTAATTGAGTTATTAAGTTATTGAGTTATTATATATTAGCAGGCGTGCCGTCGGGAGTTACCTCCCGATGGCAATTCAAGCTATGTCAGGAGGGATACCAAAGGTCGCCGTAAGGCAACTCCTGACACCACGATTCTAACTACAACCTAAAGTCTGTAATCTGAAATCTCCTGGTGTTCTTCGTGCCTTTGTGGTGAACAATCTGAAATCTTTAATCTTAGGAGGTAATAATGAAGACTCTTAAAATTGAAAAAAGAGATAAGACAGGTAAGAGTGAGACAAAACGGCTTAGAAAGGATGGCAAAATCCCTGTAATAATTTATGGTCATGGAGAGAAAACCGGTCATGCAATGGTTTCAAAAAAGGACCTGAAATCCTATCTGCATGAGCATAAGGAAGAGATCATAAAACTGGGAGCGGGTAAGGGGAAGAATGTGGTTGTAAAAGAGATACAGTATGACCCCATTACAGGGAAACCTATTCATATAGATTTCATGCACATCCATAAAGGCGAAAAGTTAAAGATATCCATCCCCCTTATACTGGATGGCACTCCCGTTGGTGTAAAGGAAGGCGGTATATTGGAGCAATGGGTCAGAGAGGTTGCGATAGAATCTCTCCCGAAGGACATCCCGGATGAAATAAGGATTGATGTAGGCAGGCTAAAAATTGGCGAGTCACTCCATATAAAAGACCTCTCTGTAGGCGAAGGTGTGGATATCCTTCTCCCTCCTGAAGAGGCATTTGTCAGTGTAATGCCTCCGAGGAGAGAAGAGAAGAGGGTAGTAGTTGAGGAAGAGGAAGTAGAAGAAGAGGAAGTAGAGAGGGCAGCAGAAGAGGCAAAGGAAAAGGTGGAAGAGGAGACTGAGAAATGAATATCCTTCTCGGTATAGGGAATCCCGGCAGAGATTATGAATCTACACGACATAATATTGGATACCTCCTTATAAATGAACTCTCAAATAAATATAATATCCCTCTCAAGCCTGCAAAAGGCGATTATCTTGAGGCGAATATTGAAATAGAAGGAGAAAGAGTAAAGATTGTAAGATCTCTTGTATTTATGAATAATTCGGGCGTGGTGGCAAAACAACTATCTGCTCTGCCCGATTTTTTACTGAAAAAGTTTATTGTGGTTCTGGACGACTTTGCTCTCCCGCTCGGAAGGATAAGAATAAAAAGAGGAGGGAGCTCTGGTGGGCATAGAGGACTTGAATCTATAATATATGCTCTTGGAAGTGCCAGATTCCCGAGACTACGCATTGGTATAGGTCCGGTTGAAGATGATGCGGTAGATTTTGTGCTTTCGGGGTTTACCGCAGAAGAAATAGACACCCTCACAGAATCAATCAAAAGGGCAATAGTATCGGTAGAGATTTTTGTAAAAGAGGGTATAGAGGAAGCAATGAACTACGCAAATTAGAGTAAGAGTTACAATAGGGCTTCATAAAACTAATGAGTTCGAAACTGGAGGCTTGAGACTTGAAAAATACAGTTCGTAGGATCCCTATGGAGGCGAGCATCGAGCATCAAAAAATCGAGCCTCGTTACGAGCATCTATACCGATAAACAA
>DAOUSS010000140.1 GCA_030627085.1 Candidatus Stahliibacteriota bacterium
ACGCCTTAACTCCATCACAATCGACATTAAAAGCTCTCCTGCGGACAACCACAAGGGTTGTCCCTACAGTGTAGGGACAAGGTTTGACTTCGGCGAGCTCAGTCGAGTCGTTCCTGTCCGCAACATGGGAAAATCACATTTTTGCACAGCCTGTGAAGTTTGCGACTACCATTTTTGCGACTCTCTACACACCTTGTAAAGATTTGCCCTACATCTTGTTTCAGTGACGCATCTGGCCAAATAGTCTCACTCTTCAAAATATCAAGAAGCCTTTTTACTACATTCTCAGAATGATGGAATATCCAACATTTTTCTTCTGGATTCCATCTGTGTCCCCTTATCTCCTTGAGTTTTTTGATATGGATAGGATTAAATGAAAGAGTAACTGCGACATCTCCAGATTGTCTTTCTATTATTTTAATTCTGCTGTTTCTCATTTTAAATGTTCCGTAACAAAAATTTTTGTCTTATAATCTGTTGTTCTTTGTCAAGGGCAGAAGCCCTTTCCCACATTTGCAATATAATTTAACCGCAAAACTGCAGAACTGCAAATGCGGATTTATATCTCAATCCTCATCCCATCCCTTGCAACAATAAATTCCCCCAAAAACTTCTTACTTACACCAATAGAAATTTCCTCTTTTCTCATAACAGGATATAAATGTGTAAGGATGAGAAGTTTTGCGTTACACTCCCTTGCCACTCTGCCTGCAAGTTCGGGACAGAGATGTCCTTCTACCTCTTTGGGAAACGAGCACTCCAGGATAAGGGCGTTTGCACCTTTTCCAAGTTTTACAAGTTCTTTTGAATACCCTGTGTCACCTGAATACACAAACACCTTTCCTTTCTTTTCAATTCTATATCCAATGGATTCTTCTGTATGAGGAAGTTTTGCGGTTTTAAGTTTCCATCCGTTTGGTATGAACTCCTCCGGGGTTAAAATATTTATACTATACAATGAGGGAATAAGTTGTTCTCCATAGAGGCTATGTAGTCTATCCCAGAATTCTTTGATACCCGGAGGACCTATAATATTTATATCTTTTTCTCGAGGAGCCAGCGGATACTTTGAAGCAAAAAGGAATGGGGCAAGGTCGGAGATATGGTCAACATGGAAGTGTGTATAGAAAATATGGTCAATGTCATTATATGTGTAGCCTGCCCTTAAAAGTGCTCTAATGCTTCCCGGTCCTGTATCAAATAGTATATGTTCGTGGTCAAGGGATAGTAAAATGGATGGAGAACTCCTTTCCTGGGATGGAACCCCACAACCGGTGCCTATGAATGTAACAACCATATTTGGAATTATACTACAAGCCTCTCCAAATGTCAAGAGAAAAATAATTGGACGCAGATTAACGCAGATCAACACAGATCTTATAAATCAGTAAAAATTGATAGGGATTAATCTCTTTCAATCTCTTTAGATCCCTGTTGAAAAAAGAAAAATTGACAGGGACTTGTAAGAGACTTTTAAGAGACGAAAAATAAGAAATGAAGAAGAATCTCTTTCAATCTCTTACAATCACTGTTGAAAAAAGTCTCTTCCGGAGGAGTATTAAAAAAATCCTTGACTTTTCTACTCTTATGTGGTATAATTGAACCGTTGGCCCTTACGCTTATGGAGAGCCCGAAAAAGACAGCAATTTAGACTTGTTCATCAGAAAAAAATAGAGGAAATGAGTGCTAAAGAAAAATTTGGATTATTACAATCAGGCAAAGCAATTCATTAGGAGTAGGGACTGTCGACATGGACGGTTCTCTTTTAAGTTGAAAACTTTGCTGTCAGGTTTAATTTTTAAGTAAAGATGTTTAACCCTAAGCTTACAATCACCAATAAGACAAATAATCTCCTGCCTGAAATTGAGAAGGTAGATGGATTCTTATAGGCAGCAATAAAATACAAATTAAAATAGGATTGCACGCAAATTTATATTAGTGGGGCAGGCAAAAGAGGGAGTGAGAAATGGGGGATATGAGACGCTCTAATAAAGAGGAATGTGTTATCTGGGATTATGTGATTAAAACGAGACCTGATCCCAGACTGAAAGATGTTGACAAAATGTCAATTGAGGAAATAGACAGAATTGAACGGGAGGAAGGAATCAACTTAAGACTTGGAAGGGTCATCCAGAAGACGCAAGCCCAGATGCTGAGAAATCCTTTCTGGAAAGAGCGCCTAAACCAATACCTGACATTTCTTGAAGAGAATTACCCAGAATATAATAAAAAGGAGAGAAAAGAGCTTGCCCGGCGGAGGCTGCAGTTAGAAACAACAAAGACTATCTGGTATATTTTCTACTACAAGAAACCATTCAATGACGCAATCCGCTGGCTTGATGGACTAAACGCCGAGGAATATACCAAGGAATAAGCGAGTTAAAATTTTGTGTTGGGTTTGATTTTTGGATATTAGAATTGCTCCATGAAGTTGGAGGGCTTAAATGAATTTGTGGAAAAATAGACTTAAAGAAAATTACAATGTGAGAAGAAGATTGGTTCGAGATACCTTAATTGAATGGGGTATTCCTGAAAAATTGGCCAAAAAAATTATTAACCCACCTCATAAGCTCGGTGATATAGAAAAAATTATTCACACTACTGGAAAAAGAAAACCCCAAGATCCAGCTAAGTATTTCCTGAAAGGTCTTAATTATTATAGAGGAAAATATGGAAAGCCGCCTCTATATCCTTCTTTAACAACAAATAAGAAAGGAGTTGAATAGAATAATTGTAGAATTATTGGTGTTGGGTTTGATTTTTAGATAGGAAATAGACTGGAGGTGATTATGCCAGAGGTAAAAATCTGTGATGTTCAACCCGGTATGCGGAATATTGAGGTAACGGGTCGCATAACCAGGATAAGTGAACGAAGAAATGTTCAGACCAAATTTGGACCTGCCGATGTCGCCACGGCGACCTTAGAGGACGAAACAGGTTCAATTGATCTCAGTCTCTGGAGACAACAGATTGATATGGTGAAGGAAGGCGACGAGGTTAAACTAACAAATGCCTTTACCAGAGTTTTTGGTGGTAAGACTCAACTGAATATAGGAAAAGAGGGCGAAATAATCAATATCGAAAAAGAGTAAACGATGTAATCCTTAAATATGCTTTAACCACAGATGGTCACAGATAAACACGGATTATATCAGAAATAGTAATTAGGTTATTGGGTGATTAAGTAATTAAAGAACACGCTTGGAAATAACTTAATGCCTTGTGATAATCTCGCCTGCCTGACGGTAGGCAGGTGTAATCCCTGCCCTGTGAAATAAATTATTTCACAGGGTGAATGGTTTCTTAACGCTTAATTTGGGTTTATTTTACTGTAATCGTTTCATCGTCCTTGTATAAACTTGTTCCCAATGATACACTCTTGCCTTCGGATATTTTATCTTCTAATTTTACACCCCTTATAAGGCTTGAGGTATACCAGGACTTGGGAGGCGGTCCGGGGTCGAAAAAGAGCCTTTTTTTAATCTCATTATAATAAATATCCGGATAGGATGCAAAATCCCGAATTACATCGGTTATAACACAACCGCCGTTTACAAGCATGTGTTCTATTTTGTGCCATTTGGAGAGGGATGAATCTATATGGGTAAGCCCAAAATAGAATCTACCTCCATTGATAAGGAGAGATATACCTCTTGAAAGGAATAATCTAATACCGGAAAGGCTTTCCACAGGATCAGAGATAAATACATCCATATTTTTTTGTAGAGGTAGCTTATTCTCAATACTGTAAACTTCTGTCTCTATGTTCAGATGTTCTTTGCTGGACACGTCACGGATATAATGAAGCAATCTCTCATCAATATCTAAAACAATTATCTCCTCCGGGAGTTCTGTTATTGCAATAGCTATGGATAGAAGGTCATCATCTCCGAGTATCAGAATTCTTGTGTTACAAAGGTCTCCCTTGTTATAAATAAATGCGAGCCTTTTTAAGACATCCTTACATCTCATAGAACCCTGATCAAATTCAGGTATATTTTTGGGTTTCATATCATAATAGGATTTGAAACGGTAATATATATCACCAAACCCATCTATCAGATATCCACTGTCACAAAAATCGCATCTTGTATGTCTATTTAGTCGAACCTTCGAAGCTTGCCTCTCTCCCCTTTGAGTCAGATATATCTTTTGGGTCTTCGTCTCTATAATTCCCTGTTTGTACAAGTTATTTAATACATCTATGAGTTGAACAGCGTTGACATCTTGATTCCTCATTAATTCCCAAAATGTCTTTGGTGTGTGTAGCTGATTCAGGATTGTCTTTTTTATGCCTCTCATAGTGAAGTTATGTCAATGCTTGTGCTGTAACGCGATCGTGACGTTCAAAAAGTGAATATATCTTTAGCACGAATTGAATTCGTGACCCGTTAGATAGTAAATATCTAACGGGTCGTGCCTACAAATTTCGCAGAACCAAGGACATAAAGTTAACTGTTAAAATAGTTTAAAAACCGCGTGCATTCTCTCGTCACATTTATCTCTTCTGTATGAGTAGAATAGTTCTGGATTTTCGTATGTACATATACGGGGATTTGATATTTTATTAACGCCAAGAAGTCTCGCTTGTTTTTCATTTTCGCTCCAGATATCTACATCGAAACAATGAGGACATATAGATGGACTGAATAGAATGCAAATCTCGGAGGGCAAAGACCCATATGTCTCTTTGAGGCAGATAATTCCCTTTTCTAATATCCTCTTTTCAGTACCCCTCCAACCTGCATGCACAAGG
>DAOUSS010000257.1 GCA_030627085.1 Candidatus Stahliibacteriota bacterium
AACTATGCGAAGTTGCTCCTGTGGCGGTAGTCTCTTTGCACTCATCCTATCCTCCTCTCTGATAGATTATACCACGGTCTCGAGGAGATGTCAAGTCTAAAATATAAACACTTTTTTAAAAAATTACTGACATATCCGCTGAAACATTTCATGTTTCTTGTTCACTTATACAACAAGGAGTCAGGTTATTCTGTTAAACTTATCTAAATGAATAGGGCTTTACAAAACCAATGGTATCGAAACTGGGTTATCGTTGGGGAAACTCGTAACGAAACTCGAAACTGAAAGCTTGAGAGTTGAAAAATACAGTTCGTAGGATCTCTATGGAGGTGAGTATCGAGCATCAAAAGGTCGAGCCTCGTTACGAGCATCGATACCGATAAACGATGGATGTAAGGGATTACGAGTTTTGTGAAAGGCACATATAAATGAAATAAAGGAGGTACAAGTGGATTATTTCTTGAGTGAAGAGGAGTTAATGGTGAGAGATACTGCAAGAGGTATTTCTCAAAAAATGATATTACCGGTAAGAGCAGAACTCGATGAAAAAGGTGAATTTCCGTCAGAGATACTGAAAGAATTTGCAAAAGCAGACCTATTCGGGATATTAATACCCCTTGAATATGAAGGACTTGGGTTGACAAATCTTTCATTCTGCCTTGCTATCGAAGAAATATCGAAGGTATGTGCAGGGGTTGCCGTAACATATGCAGCAAATGCTCTTGGCTCAATACCCATAATCCTCTTCGGTAATGATAAGCAAAAGAAAAAATACCTTCCGCCCATTGCATCAGGAAAAAAACTTTGTGCCTTCGCCCTGACAGAAGCGGATGCTGGCTCTGATGTCGGGAATATTAAGACAAAAGCAATAAAGGATGGAAATTTCTACATCATTAGCGGGACAAAACAATGGATAACGAATGGCGGAGAGGCGGATATCTACGTGGTAATTGCTTCAACACAAGCAGATAAAGGAGCGAGAGGACTTTCTGCATTTATCGTAGAGAAAGATACGCCCGGATTCTCGTTTGGCAAGAAGGAGAATAAACTTGGTATAAGGACATCTGTAACAAGAGAAATAGTATTTCAAGATGTAAAGGTGCCCAGAGAAAACCTGCTCATAAAAGAAGGAACAGGATTTCTGATTGCAATGAGGACATTTGACCGCACGAGACCGGGTGTCGGAGCACAGGCAGTCGGGATTGCACAGGGAGCACTTGACGAGGCAGTAAACTATGCAAAGACAAGAAGACAATTTGGTAAGCCAATAATAAATTTTCAAGGGATAGGGTTCCTTTTAGCAGAACTTGCAACAAAAATCGAGGCAGCAAGGACACTTGTGTACCAGGTTGCAAGGACTATAGATAGAGGGACAAAGGACATATCAAAATATTCATCAATGGCAAAGCTATTTGCATCAGATGTTGCTATGGAGGTAACAACCCAAGCAGTTCAAGTATTCGGGGGTTATGGTTATATGAAGGAATATCCAGTAGAAAAGTATATGCGGGATGCAAAAATTACCCAGATATATGAAGGAACAAATGAGATACAAAAACTTATAATTGCAAATGCGCTACAGCGGCAGAATCAAGATCTTTTGTAAAAGGAAAGTCTTGGGGTTGCTTATAATTTACTCAAGAGAAAACAGATAGTATGCATTTGTCATCCCTCCGTAATACATTTGAATATCAAGCGAGGGGAACCTTTTCTTTATTTGGTTCAACAGGGAGTCGTGATTTTTGTCTTCCAGAGACTTGCCATAATATATTGTGATAAGACTGTGTCCCTGAATTAGGTTGTATATCGACTCTATAAGACAGGAATCAGGGTCTGGTGATACAGAGATGAGTTTCTTATTCCTCAAACAGAAGGTATCTCCTTTCTTTATTATCTTTCCACCAATCTTCGCATCCCTTACTGCCCATTTTATCTCACCGGATAGCACATTCACACTTGCACTTTCCATATCCCTCATCACTTCCTCCAGATCTCCATCTTCCCTGAATGCAAGTAATGCCGAAATACCTTCCGGGACTGATTTTGTTTCTATAACCCTACACTGAATATTGGCAAGTTCTTTTGCTTTCATTGCAGCTGGTATAACATTTGAGTGATTCGGAAGAATTATTGCCTTCTTTCCTATTCTTTCTACAGCACTCACAATTTCACCGGTGCTGGGATTTTGTTCTCCTGACAATACCAGTGACGCCCCCATACTCATCATTATATCCTTTAGTCCATCGCCATTGCTGTAAGCAATAACTGATAATCCTTCTTTTTCTTCACCAAGAAAGAGTTTCTGCTCTTTTTCTGTGTCGTTTATCTGGACCCTTATAATATTGCCTTCTTTCTTGCAAGTATCAACAATCAGAGGAGGATTATTGGTATGAATATGCACCTTTATAAGATTTTCCTCATGTCCTACAATAAGACTATCTCCCAGGTTTTTAAGTTTTTCTTTTATCTTGGAAGAACACGTGTCTATAGTTATGTTCACGCAAAATCTGTTAAAAGACCTTGTATGCCAAACCTCGCCTCTTTTATCTACCTCCACCATATCTATTATTTTTGGTTTTTTATCTGTTAGATAGGCATTAAAGGCATCAAGAATAAAACAAAATCCCTG
>DAOUSS010000190.1 GCA_030627085.1 Candidatus Stahliibacteriota bacterium
GGAAGAGGGAAGAGGGAAGAGGGAAGAGGGAAGGGAGAAGGGAGAAGAGAGGATGCATTACAGATTTTAGATTGTGGATTACAGATTATAGTACTGTAGGAGCGACTTCCTAGTCGCGACAGAAGGAAAAAGGGGAAAGGGAAGTCAATTAGCAATGCAAAATTAGCAATTAGCAATTCAAAAGGAAAAATGACTATTGACCAATGACTAATAACAAATTGAAGGATATCTATAATATTCTTTATTCTCACTATGGTCCACAGAACTGGTGGCCAGGGGATAGCCCGTTTGAGATTATGGTGGGAGCAATACTTACACAAAATACGAATTGGAAGAATGTCGAGAAAGCAATTGCAAACTTAAAGCCATACCTTGATCCATTTGTACTTCTCAATATGGATATTGATAAACTCATCTCCCTCGTAAGACCATCGGGATTCTATAAACTAAAGGCACAAAGGCTTAAGAATTTCCTTTCGTTTTTTGTAGAGAGATATAATGGAAGCATAGAGGAGATGAAAAAAACTGAACTTGGGACCATGCGTCAGGGGCTCTTATCGGTTCCTGGTATAGGAATGGAAACCTGTGATTCAATACTTCTGTATGCACTTTCAAAACCAGTATTTGTTGTTGATGCATATACCAAAAGGATTGGTGTGAGACATAATATCTTTGGCGGGAATGCCACTTATGAGGGGATTCAGAAGATATTCGAAGAGGGGATAAAAAAGGATGTGTATATCTATAACGAATTTCATGCCCTTCTTGTAAAGGCAGGAAAGGAAAATTGCAAAAAGAGAAAACCACTCTGCAAGACCAGTCCACTGGAAGATTTAGTGTAAAGAAAAGATTTGTTTTTTTCTTAATATCTAACTTAATATTATGAAACTCTGGAAAAATAATCAAGAAAAACGTACTCCTTCTGGAGAGCCTCAAGGGAAACCCCCCAGATATTCCATAATTCGTGGGTTGATTCTATGGGTTGCGTTTTTTATTCTTATATCTCTATTTTTTAGATTTATGACCACAGCGGAGACAACCTTTGTGACTGTTCCGTATTCTACTTTCTACAGCGAGGCAAAAAAGGGCAATGTGGAGAGTATTTCGATTTCTGAACTGACGCTTAAGGGAGAATTCTATACACCTCTTACAGTTGATGACAAAACATACAATGGATTTGTAACCACTTTGCCTTACGAGGATAAGGAGCTTATGAAAGAACTACTGGAGATGGGGGTTACCTTAAATGTAGAGAAACCAAAATTCTGGAAGAATGCTATGCCCTGGATTCTGTTTCTCCTGTTTGCAGTTTTCTGGATATTTATGATATTTCAGATGCAGTCGGTTCCGAAAGGGGCATCTATGTTTGGCAAAAGCAAGGCGAAACCTGTGTCAGAGGAGACCTCGAATGTTACATTTAATGATGTTGCAGGTGTAGATGAGGCAAAGGAAGAGTTGAAAGAGGTAATAGAATTCCTGAAAAATCCACAGAAATTCACATCACTCGGCGCAAAGGTGCCAAAAGGGGTACTGCTTGTTGGTCCACCTGGAACAGGTAAAACACTCCTTGCAAGAGCAGTAGCAGGGGAGGCAGGCGTTCCGTTCTTTTCTATGTCGGGGTCGGATTTTGTCGAGCTCTTTGTTGGTGTTGGTGCAGCAAGGGTACGAGATCTCTTTGATAAGGGAAAGAAAAACAGTCCCTGCATCATATTTATAGACGAGCTCGATGCAGTAGGAAGGCATAGAGGTGCAGGCATAGGAGGTGGACATGACGAGAGAGAACAAACCCTGAATGCACTTCTTGTTGAAATGGATGGTTTTGAAGCGAACAAGGGTGTCATAGTTATGGCGGCAACAAACCGTCCAGATGTGCTTGACCCGGCACTTCTTAGACCGGGAAGATTTGACAGAAGAGTGGTTCTTGACAGACCCGATATAAAAGGGAGAGAGGCGATACTAAGGGTTCATACAAGAGAGATACCCCTTGCAAAAAATATAAGTCTTTCTACCATTGCCCGTACTACTCCGGGATTCTCAGGGGCAGACCTGGCAAATCTGATAAATGAGTCTGCTCTCATTGCTGCAAAGAAGGGTAGAAAAAAGGTGTTGATACGAGATTTTGAAGAGGCAAGAGATAAGGTTCTTATGGGGGTAGAGCGGAAAAGTCTTGTTATAAAAGAGGACGAAAAGAGAAATATAGCATACCACGAAGCGGGGCATGCCCTTGTAGCGAGATTTATGAAAGAGGCAGACCCTATCCATAAGGTCTCCATTGTTCCGAGAGGGCTTGCACTTGGTGTTACACAATCTCTCCCTGTCGATGACAGACATAACTTCTCGAAAGAGTATTGTAAGGCGCAACTGGCTGTTCTTCTTGGAGGAAGGGCAGCGGAAATTGAAGCATTGGGTACTCTCACGACGGGTGCAGGTAACGATATAGAAAAAGCAACAGAGCTTTCAAGGAAGATGGTTTGTGAATGGGGTATGAGTGAGAAGCTCGGCGCTGTAACCTTCGGCAAAAAAGAAGAACAGATATTTCTTGGTAAGGAAATAGGAAGGCATTATGACTATTCAGAGGAAACCGCCAAGGAGATAGATAGTGAAATAAGGGCCTTTGTAGAAGAGGCGGAAAAGACCGCAAGGATTATTGTAAAAGAACACAGGGCTATACTGAAAAGAATGGTAGAGAAACTGCTTGAAAAGGAAGTCTTAACAGGGGATGAGTTGGATAGAATTGTTGAAGAGATAGAGGGGAAAAAGGACTCCTAATTTTTATAAGGAGAAAGGAATCTCCATTTCTCCTTGGTGAAATCTCTATGATAGATAAGAAGCTTATAGAAAAATCGGTAAGGGATTTTCTGGTGGCGATTGGCGAGGATCCTGACAGAGAAGGATTAAAGGATACACCGAAGAGGATAGCAAAAATGGCAGAAGAGATTTTTGGTGGAGTTGGTGTTGATCCAAAGGGTGAGCTAAAATGCTACACTATGAAAAACGAAGATGAGATGATATTGATAAGAGATATACCATTCTATTCTATGTGTGAACACCACTTACTCCCATTTATAGGAAAGGTTCATCTGGCGTACATTCCAAATGAAAACAGGGTTACGGGATATTCATCACTTGTGAGACTTGTTGAGGTTATGGCAAAACGTCCTCAACTTCAGGAGAGACTTACGACAGATATTGCAGAGGTGATAATGGAAACATTGAAACCAAAAGGAATTCTTATTGTGATTGAGGCAGAGCATCTCTGTATGTCAATGAGAGGTGTAAAGAAACCGGGACATATCGCAGTTACATCCGCAATGAGGGGAATAATGCGCCAGCCCGCTACAAGGGCAGAGGCATTTTCACTCATAAAAAATGTGAGGTAATGGCTATCGGGCGATCAAGCTATCAGGTTATTTGGTAATTAGGTCATTAAGTTATTAGGTAATTGTGGGAGCGACTTTCTAGTCGCGATAACCTGGTGGTCATTAGGTAATTTATCCTTTAACTTTAACCTGTGGTGTCAGGAGTTTGACACAAGTTATTAGGTCATTGGCACCAAGACGCTATGACATCTCGACAATACTGTAATCTATAATTTGTAATCTTAGTGCCTTAGTGATGAACAATACTATAATCTGAAATCTTAAATCTGTAGTTTGAGAGTATATGAAGATAGAGTTGCTTAATCCAGGCGATCTAGATAGGGCAAGAAGGGAGATTTTTGCAATAA
>DAOUSS010000082.1 GCA_030627085.1 Candidatus Stahliibacteriota bacterium
AATAAAAATAGTTCAAACATTTGAGCACACAGAGAATAAATAAATATTGTTTCTCCGTGTCCTCTGTGGTATAGTTTCCTATGCAATCAAGGAAAATAATTCAAAAAACTTGACTTTTTCGGGATTTTGTGGTATACTTGAGCGATGAATAGAACATTTCTTGAATTTGAGAAGCCCATAGCAGAATTAGAGCGGAAGATAGAAGACCTGAAACTGCTTCAGCAAGAAGGTGTCGCAGATTTGAGAGATGAGATAGCCAGTCTCGAGGAAAAACTCAAGAAACTGCGGGATGAGATATACGGGAACCTCACACGATGGCAGAGGGTTCAACTTGCGAGACATCCTGCAAGACCATATTTTCTGGACTATGTGAAGTACATTACTGACGATTTTTTTGAAATCCATGGTGATGGATGCTTTAGAGATGATCCTGCAATTATCTGTGGGCTTGCCAGAATAAAAGGCAAATCCACTCTCCTTATAGGCCAAGAAAAGGGGAGGACTACAAAAGAGAAGATAAAGAGGAATTTTGGAATGGCACATCCAGAGGGATACAGAAAGGCGTTAAAAGCGGCGAGATTTGCAGCAAAATTTGGAAAGCCGATAGTATCGCTTGTTGATACACCAGGAGCATATCCCGGAATAGGTGCGGAGGAAAGGGGTCAAGCACAGGCAATTGCGATAAATATAAGAGAGTTTGCGCATCTGCCTACACCCATACTTGTCGTCATCACAGGCGAGGGCGGAAGTGGTGGAGCACTAGGAATAGGTATTGGTGATGTCGTTGCCATAATGCAGTATGCTTATTATTCCGTAATATCACCCGAAGGATGTGCATCAATACTGTGGAGGGATGCGTCAAAAGCCCCTGATGCGGCAGAAGCGCTGAAGATTACTGCCCAGGACCTCTTTGAACTGGGTGTAGTTGATAAAATAATACCTGAGCCATCTGGTGGAGCACACAGAGACCCTGAGAAGGCGGCATCTATCCTTAAAGATTTCATTTTAGATGAGATTGATAGGTTGTCAGAGATACCTGTTGAGGAACTCGTAAAAAGGCGCATAGAGAAATTTCAGGGGATGGGTGTCGTTAAACAGGACATATAATAAACCTCTTCGAAGGAAATCTTCACACAATTGCAAATCTTAGATTCGCTGTATCTGCCCGTATTGTTTATATATATGAGTAAGATAAGAATCGTCCTGTTAATTTTTCTCTTTCTTCTCTCCTGCAAGAGAGAGAGGGAGCCTGGGAAGATAGACACGCGTCCGGTAGATAAGACAATAGAAAAGTTTGAGGTGGTCGAGACAATAAAAGGCAAGATGTTGTGGAGGCTTTGTGCAGAAAGGGCTTATGTTTATGGAGATACTACACTTATATGTGATGTCCATCTCTTTTTCTATAATACCGAGGAAGAAACTTCATCTGTTCTTACATCAGATTCTGGGTATGTATTTCCCTCCGGTGATATGCTGGCGAAAGGCAATGTAGTGGTCACCTCTATGGAATCGGGCAGGATACTCAAGACAGAAATACTTTCCTGGGAGCAAGAGAGAGGAAAAATAGTGTCAAAGGAGAGTGTAACAATAATAACGGAGAATGGGGTAATAAAGGGAAACGCCTTTGAGTCGAGCCCCAATCTTACAGAGATCAAAATAAGAGAAGTAAGAGCTACAGGGGAAGAGAAATGATATTCTTATTCTTCCTCGTTTCATACACGGCAAGGGCTGATAGTTCTATTTACATAGAGCCATATACATACCTGTATGATAATGTGGAGCTCATAATTGATACTGTAACGGTAACATCAGATAGAGCACTTGTGACAGAGGATAGTGTAAGGGTATGGAGCAACCTCAGGATAGAAAAGGAAGACCTCGTAATATACGGTGGTCTTGGTAGATACTTCTTTGATAGGATATATTATATAGAGAATGGAATTAGGGTAGAGAGGGGAAAAGATACCCTTACTGCTGGAAGTGGGATGCTGTATGAGGAGAGAAATGAAGTGTATGCACGAGATTCAGTCGTTATCTGGGGTGATAGTAAGAGCATAGAAGGAGACGAGGGATTTTATAATTTTGAAAAGAGGGAGGGTGTTATCTGGGGCAATGTCCTTTTCAAATCGAATAAAGACACCGTTGAGCTTGCTTGTGACACGCTGAGAGTGTATGGTGATACACTCGTTGTAGCAAGGGGAAACACACTCACAAAGGGAAGATTTAAAGTCTATTCAGATACTCTCCGCTATTATATGGATAAAGACTTATTGATGTTCTTCGGTAGGCCAGTTGTTGTAACAGATAAGGACAGCCTGAGTGGTGATTATATAGAGATGATGATAAATGAAGGAGAGATAATAGAACTGCGGGCAAAGGGGAATGTAAGAGGAAGCAGACGGGAGTGAATGGGGTCTGACCCCATGACTCTATTTTTTGCTTGACATAGGGGAATATTTATGTTATAATTTGCCAGATTTTTGACACATCTCTTCCATATTAAGGTTATTCCATATTAAGGTTATGTAAATTTTATGAATAAACCACAGAGAACACAGAGTTCACAAAGATAGAAGAATAAAGGAAATATGTCACTCTGTGGACTCTAAAATAGGGAGGATAAAAAATTGGGAACTTTTAATTGGTTTTCTCTTTATAGCGGCAAGACTATAGAAATCAAAAAAGTGTTATCATTTTATCTGCTACAGGGTTTAGAGAAATATGAGCATCAAAAGAGAACACAGAGAAGACAAAAGCTCTCTCTTTTCTCTGTGCCCTCTGTGGTTAGATATTATACATAACACGTATTAACTCTGGAGGAACGATGCGAACCAATCTTGGATGGAAATTTATAATAGTTGTGGTTGCCCTTGGAATTTCTCTGTGGCAGCTTTCATATACAATAAGAAACCTTTCGATGACCCCTGAGGAGAGAAGGACATTCTCGGAGAGTTATGTGAAGAAGATAGAAAAAAAGGCACTCAAATTGGGACTTGACCTGAGAGGGGGTATGCATATAGTCATCTCAGTAGATAGAGACAAGCTTCCCGAGGGTGTCAGTGCGAGGGATGCACGAAACAGGGCGCTGGAGATAATAAGAAATAGAATAGACCAGTTTGGTGTAGCAGAACCAGAGATTGCAAGGCAAGGGGAGGATAGGATTGTAATTCAGCTTCCAGGGGTGGTGGACAGGGAACGTGCCAAAGAGATTATAGGAAAGACTGCCCTTTTGGAATTCAAACTTGTAGAATCTCCTGATAATCTTGAACGTATAGTCAAGGATATTGATAGAATTGTATATGAGTATGAGTTGAAACAGGCAGATTATGATACCACGCTTATCCCCCAAAACCCGTTTCTCTCGCTCGTTTACAGGGGAAGGATTGCAGAATACGATCTACCAATCCTTGAAAAATATCTATCGCTGGAAGAGGTGAAGAGCGTAATTCCAAGGGATGTAGAAATTCTCTTTTCCAAGTTAAAGGAAGAGGACGGGATGAAATACAAATTGATATATATCGTCAAGAGACAACCCGTGCTTACGGGTGAAGCGCTCGTTGATGCGAGGATGCAAATTGGCACACCCAAGAATCCCACTGCACCGAGGGTTGATTTAACAATGAAGCCTGAGGCAAGAAGAAAATGGGCGATGATAACAGGGGCAAATATAGGCAGACAGATTGCTATAGTGCTGGATGGAATTGCGCAGTCTGCGCCGAGGGTTGTGGAACGTATAGCAACAGGCAACTCTATGATAGAGATGCCTGGCGCTGATACCAAGGATGCACAAGACCTTGCGCTTATATTGAGGGCTGGTGCACTCCCTGCACCTCTTGAAACCATTGAAGAGCGCACGGTTGGGCCGACACTCGGGTCAGATTCAGTGAGAAAGGCAGGGAAGGCGATGATTCTGGGCACAATCCTCGTGCTCGTATTTATGGCGATATACTATAGAGGCTGCGGATTGATTGCAAACTTTGCAGTTATATTGAATATATTCTTTCTGCTCGCTCTTCTATCAGGTCTTGGTGCTACCCTTACCCTGCCGGGTATTGCGGGTATAGTCCTCATCATCGGGACGAGTGTGGACGCAAATGTCTTGATATATGAGAGGATAAGAGAGGAACTGCTTGCAGGCAAGACCGTGAGAGCGGCAATAGGTGCAGGATATGGGAGGGCATTCAGAACTATTCTGGATGCGAATGTCACAACACTACTTATGGCAATAGTACTCTATTATTTTGGCACAGGACCTATAAGAGGGTTTGCAGTTGTCTTGTCCCTTGGCATACTATGTAACTTTTTCACTGCAATATTCATAACGAGGCTCTTGCTTGATTATATTACGTCAAGACCGGGAGTGAAGAGGATAGCTATATAAGGGGGAAACTATGGTGAGTTTGTTTGGAAAAACTGACATTAACTTTATAGATTTCAGACGCAAAGGATTTATAATATCACTTGCATTGCTCGTTGTGGGTATTATCTCAGTTGCTACTCAAAGTGGGCTTAATTACGGATTGGATTTTACAGGTGGTTCATTCGTTGAGGTTCATTTTGACGAGGATGTTGACATTGGGAGTATACGTTCAGTAATATCAGATGTAGGACTTGGGGATGCTGTTATTCAAAGAGTCAAGGAGGCGGATTATAATTATATGATAAGAACGCGACTGACCGAGTATGAAGGGAAGAGTATGGGAACTGTTTTGAACAAGGTTTTAAATGAAAAATTTTCTGACAATGGTGTGAGAATTGAGAGGGAAGAGATGGTGGGACCTGTCATATCAAGAGCATTGCAGGCAAAGGCAATATGGGTGGTCCTGCTTGGTATGGTTATTATTCTTATATATGTGAGTGTAAGATTTACATACAGGTTTGGTATTGCCTCTGTTATTGCGCTCTTCCACGATGTTTTGATAACCATAGGCATTCTCTCCCTTGCAAGGGCAGAGTTTTCATCAGCCACAATTGCGGCACTTCTCACCATAATAGGGTATTCAATAAATGACTCAATAGTTCTGTCGGACAGGGTGAAAGACAATCTGAAGAAGGAGAGAGGCAGGCGTAGTTTTTCTGAAATAATCAACGCGAGTGTGAACCAAAACCTCGCAAGAACTGTAAACACATCCATTACAACACTCTTTGTTCTCCTCGCGCTCTATCTCCTGGGCGGGAGGATGATAAAAGACTTTGCACTCGCCTTGCTCATTGGTGTCATAATAGGAACTTATTCCTCTATAGTTATAGTGGCAGGATTGGTTACAGAGTGGGAGAGAAGGCTTCCTGTGTACTCGCATAAAGCAGGCGGAAGGTAAAAAATTATATTTTTTCCGCTATTGTTTTTGCCATATCAAGGGTCGATGCATTCCCTCCCATATCGTATGTCTTTATCTTGCCTTCCTTTATTGTTTCTGCAACGGCATTCTCCAGTCTTGTAGCATTCTCGCCTTCCCTGAGCCATTCAAGCATAAGTTTCGTTGCAAGTATTGTCGCTATTGGATTTACTTTATACTGTCCTGCATACTTTGGAGCAGAGCCATGTGTTGGTTCAAATATGGCAAGGCTGTCACCAATGTTGCCTGCCGATGCAAATCCCAGTCCACCCACCAATTGACTACACAGGTCAGAGATTATGTCCCCGAACATATTTGATGTAACAAGCACCGAATAGTTCTGCGGATTCTTTATAAGCCACATACACATTGCATCCACATTTGTCTCTTCTAGTTCAATATCCGGATACTCTTTTTTAATATCTCTTGCCTCCCTTATCATCATCCCTGATGTTTCCCTTATTACATTTGGCTTCTCCACAACTGTTACCTTCTCTCTGCCGGTTTTTTTTGCATATTCAAATGCCTTTCGAATGATTCTCCTGCACCCTTTCTTTGAAAATATCCTCATAGATATTGCGAGTTCATCTTCTGGTACATCCTTGAATCTCTCCATCTTTTTGTGATTCTGCAAGAGATAAGTCCTCAATTCTTCAGGGGTAGGATAGAATTCAATCCCACTGTATAACCCTTCTGTATTCTCTCTGAATACGACTATATCTATTTCACTCCTGTAATTTAAAGGATTACCGGGGTATGCCTTGCAGGGTCTCATATTTGTATAGAGGTTGAATATCTGTCTCAGGGCTACTATTGGACTATAGTATGTTAGGCCCTTTCCTTTTAAGTCTGGGGAGAGTTCTTTTTCCGCCTCCTCCTTTGGTTTGGATGTTGTTGCACCGAAGAGAGCACAGTCAACCGTTTTAAGGATATCAATGGTTCTCTGAGGGAGAGGATTGCCTTCCTTCATCCAGAATTCCCAACCAATATCACAGGGTATATATTCTGCATCAAGGTTTATCTTGTCCAGCACTATCCTCGCTGCATCCATCACATCTCTTCCAACTCCATCTCCCGGCATCCACGCTATCCTGTATCTTGCCATATATCCTCCTTATATTTACCTGTAGGAACAACCCTTGTCAGGCTGTGCAAAAAGTCAAATTTCAACATGGTAGTCGCAACTTTTAAGTTGCGCAACTTGAATCCAGAACAGCATCTTCTATTCGCAGACTGAAGTC
>DAOUSS010000028.1 GCA_030627085.1 Candidatus Stahliibacteriota bacterium
CATTTATTCTGAACAAGTAAAAATCATTCAGCGAGTTTGAGTGCACAGAGAATAAAATAAAAGTGACTTTCTCTGTGAACCGAAGCTCGCCGTAAGGCAACTCTGTGGTTTTATACTTTCCTATACGATCAAGAAAAAAGCACTGGTGGATTTAATATATTAAATCCCTACAATTATCAAATCCCTACAATATTGCAAAGCTAAAGCCTTGCCCTACATATTTCGGGCTTACCTCATATCCTTTATGAGGGTAGTTGTTCTTTTGCCCCTTACAATCTCATTTGTTTCTTCACTCTGTGCCTCTAAAAATACTATATACACACCCATAGGTAACATATCACCGTCATCTCCCCTTCCGTTCCAGATATGGGTCCATACAATATTGCCATTCTCATCTACCGAATAGCTTGCAGAACCTGTTGGGTCTCCATCAAGAATCTTTTTCACAGGTCTGCCCACTCTATCATATACATAGAGTCTTATATGTGCCTTTTGGAAGGGAAGACGATACTCTACAAAACACATCTTGTCATCAGATGTCGGGCAAAAGACATCACTGCAGGTAAACTCAAGATTTTTTGGTGTGTAATTGGCAAATATAGAATTTTGTCTCCCTGGAGTTGCTCTATATTGAGTCTCAACACATCCTCCCCAGTTTGATTTTATATTTGATGCAATATCAGGAGAAATCCTTTCCATTGATACACCTTTATCGGGAATCCAGTCTTTGTCATATCTTACCTCATCAATTACAAACCCGTTAGCATCTATTATCCTTATCGTATCTTTAGAAGTTCCTCTGAAATCTGGAAATTTGCCAGACAGGGAAATAATGGGCACACCGGGTGGTATATAACCATAGAGGGCACGAAATTCATTCTCCTTTGAATCACATACAACCGCAAAGCCCTTCCCTTCTATTATACAGGTTTTCCTTGTGATAAATACTATATCATCTGAGGACTCCAGCTTCCACTCTTTGATATCAACAGGGGTGTCAGTTCTGTTGGTGACCTCAAGCCAGTCTCCCAAAAGATCAGGATAACACATTATCTCGTTTACCACAATCTCATACAGGGAATCACCAACCCTTAACCGTGCAAATTCCTCTGCAAGACCAACCTCGCCTTTTATTATGTAGTTACCATCTCCGGAAGGAGACCACACAGCAGTGACATCAACAGAAGAAGTGCCCTGAATACTGTCAACTACAATGATGATTGAATCCTCATTTACCGCTTGCTCCCTTTCTCTCATAGAAAATTTTACAGGAATGGAGTAAAAGCTCTGCTGGCCCGTGTTCTGGACGGTTGCTGTGATCTTTACACTTTCACCGGGAAATACGGATGGAGGAGACACCCGTATTCCGCCCGCTGGAATGACGATATTGGAGGGAAAGATATCCCCTATATTGATAGCTAACCCTGCAGGCACCTCCCATTCCCCTATAACCTGCCCGAGAGGGTTACCAGAGTTATCTTCAATAAAGATGGAGATTACGGTTGTAGAAGGAAGTCCTATACGAAAATATCCCGGGGTATTTCCATATCCTTCTTCAACCATATTATCCTCACTTACATAACCGCCCATTGCATTTCTGTCACTGTCACGAACAAAAAGAATGGTATTCTCAAGAGGAGTAGATAGAGAACTGTCTCTGTAAATTATCCCTTCTATATAACCACCCTCGTCCATATCTATGAGATTAAAGCCCTCTGAATGTTTTATTTTATGCTCAATCAGTTTATTACCCGTAAAATCCTTTATCGTGCATTTTATATAGTAATCATAGGTTGGGTCAGGTAGTTTTACAATTCTCAATTTCTTATATGAAAGATACCTTCCATTACAATTGCTCGTAAAAGGAACATATCTATATCCCCCTTTCCATCCATCCTCTGTCCATACCTGGGATATGCTGGCTGGTTTGCCATAAACCCATACACCGCAATCATAGGCAGTATTTGGCTCAAGACCAGCAATTTCAATCTTTACAACAAACGGAGTTGAATCTGCGGGTGCGGATGGAATGACGCTTAGCCCTCCTGTTTGAGTGAGAAAGGATAGCAAGATGAGCGCATTGCACATAGGGCCTCCAGTTCTTTTATTGTTATGTGCGATAGGCAACCTTAAAAACAAATAATTGCAATGTGAATATTGTGGGAAAGGTCTCCCGACCTTGATTCTTGATTATCGGCATCAGGAGATGCCTCCCACATCGTCCCGGGCTTCTGCAAATCATTTATCCTTTATTATTTTTTCAATAATCCCTTCTCTTACATGATCTTTTTCACTGCCGTCTTTGCTGCCTCTTTTTCTGCACTCTGTATAGACCTTCCACTTCCTTTTCCCCACATCTCATCTCCGACCCACACCTCCACCTCAAATCTCTTTTTGTGCTGTGGTCCTGTCTCTTTAATCAATATATACTCGGGATAGAGTCCCGTATTTCTCACTGTATATTCCTGAAGTATCCCTTTCCAATTCTTCTCTACCTTATGTTTGGCAAAAAGAATTGTCTTTTTGATAAAACCTTCTACCTTTCTTATCCCTTGATCCAGATATATTGCACCTATAAGCGCCTCAAAACAACCAGCAAGTACAGATTTTGATAATATTTCATTCCTCTCAATTAAGATATATCTCTCGAGTCTAAGTTTTTGTGCTGCAGAGGCAAGGGTTTCAGTACAGACAAGTTCAGACCTCTTATTTGTAAGAACACCCTCATCAAAGGGATAACTTAGATAGAGATTCTTTGATACAACAAACCCAAGTATTGCATCGCCGAGGAACTCAAGCCTTTCGTTCGAATCCCCTGACACAGAGGAATGTGTAAGCGCCCTTTTCAGGAGTTGTTTATCCCTGAATTTTATTCCTATCTCATCCTCAATAGACATATTGAAACAAAGTTAAAAGTTAAATGATAAAGGTTGCTTCTATCTGCCTACTGCTTACTGCCTACTCTTCTACCAATATCCCTCCTCATATACACACCATCAAAATGTATCTTCTCTGCCTCTGTATATGCCTTCTCAATTGAATCTTTCAGCGTATCTCCCATAGCAGTTACCCCTAACACCCTACCTCCATTCGTAAAAAACTTCTCCTCTACCCTTTTTGTGCCGGCATGGAATATAACAGCATCTTTCACGTCCTCAAGTCCTGTTATCTCTTTACCTTTTTCATACTTACCAGGATATCCAGAAGATGCAAGCACAACACAGGTTGCATATCCATTATTGAAGTCTATTCTCATCTCTCCCAGTCGCTCTTCTATGGTTGCAAGTATCAATTCCATAAGGTCTGACTGCATAAGAGGAAGAATTGCCTGGCTTTCAGGGTCACCAAATCTTACATTGAATTCAAGCACCTTTGGCCCATCATCTGTAATCATAAGCCCTGCATACAATACACCCTTATACTTTATCCCCTCTTTCTTCAATCCATAAACTGCTGGCTCAAAAATCCTGTCAATGATGCTTTCTACATCATCGTCTGACAAGAATGGAACAGGTGCATATGCCCCCATTCCTCCTGTGTTTGGACCCTTATCGTTATCAAGAAGCCTTTTGTGGTCCTGGGATGGAATTAGCGGGAGAAAGTGTTTCCCATCTGTAAATGCGAGGATAGATACCTCTTCTCCCTTTAAAAAATCTTCTATTACAATTTCTTTTCCTGCTCCGCCGAGGGCTCTTTCTACCATAAGTTCTTCTATTTTCCTTTTTGCTTCGGATTCGTTTTCAACCATAAAAACGCCTTTGCCCCCGGCAAGCCCTGATGCCTTTATTACAAAAGGAAATTCTCTCCCTTTTATCTTTAAGAGTGCCTCTTCTTTTACTCTGCATACATCAAACTTTGCTGTGGGTATATTCATTCTTCCCATCAGGTCCTTTGCAAACGCCTTTGAAGATTCCATAAGTGCCGCATCTTTTACTGGACCAAATCCCCTGTATTTTCCAACAAGGTCTACTATGCCCAAGGACAAAGGTTCCTCAGGACCCACAACCACAATATCAATATCCTTTGTGAATTTTAATATTCCCTCTGTATCATTTGCCTTTATATCAATGCACTCCGCAATCTCCTCGATTCCACCATTCCCAGGAAGTGCGTATATCTCATCTACCAGTGGACTCTTTGATAGTTTCCATACAAGGGTATGTTCGCGCCCACCTCCTCCAATGACGGCGACTCTCATAATAAAACCTCCTGTTTCTGATACCGTTTAATTCAACACCGAAGCTGTAGCGACAACCATTTTTACCACAAAGGGCACAAAGCCCTTCGGGCGAACAGCAGTTCGCCCCTACCTAATGACCTAATGACAAATTACAATTGAAGAATATTCTTTGTGAACTTTGTGGTTAAAGTGTTATTTACACGGTTGAAACCGTGCCCTACAACACCGATCTTACTGCAGATGCCAGCCTTTTTACTCCTTCACATATACGGTCTTCCGGATGGTAAGGAAAGTTTAATCTCATATAACTCCCAGCTATTTAAGAAGATAATTTAACATCTTTAATATTTAACTCAATATTTCGTCTATTATTGTATTGTTGTTCCATAACTTGGTATACTACATCTACAATTGAATTCGTAGATATTAGTTCATTTAACTGCTTATTTCTAAAAGCAATTGCCTTTATAATCTTATCTTTTGCTCTAAGGTTAAACTTCAAGTGTTGATTTTTTATTAAATTAGGATATCCGACAACTTGAAGCTTCTGGGATAAAAAGATAGGGGTTGGATTTGTGAGTCCGTAGGGAGTGAGCAAGGAAAGTTCTTTCACAAATTGGGGGTTTATATCTTCTGGAGAGATTACAGCATCAATATGCAACTTAGATACAAGTTCTTCCTTTTCAAGTTCTCTTTTTGCTATATTGTTGAAGTTTTCCTTGAATTTTTCTATGTTTGCAGGAGCTATAGTGATACCGCAGGCATGCTTATGTCCCCCAAATGAAAGAAACATCTCTTCGCACTCTTTGAGTGCATTATAAAGATGAAACTCAGGAATACTCCTTCCTGAACCCTTTCCAATTCCATCAATTACAGATATAAGGACAGTGGGTCTGTAGAATCTTTCGGCTATCCGAGACGCGGCAATCCCTATAATACCCGGATGCCAATTCTTGCTATCAATGACAAATCCGTATTTTCCTTCCATCCTTTCCGCAAGAAGAGTTGCTTCATCTACGATTCTCTTCTCTATTTCCATTCTCTTTTGATTTTCTGTGGAAAGTTTTCTGGCGATCTGGACAGCTTCTTCACCATCCTCTGTTACAAATAGCTGTACTGCCAGCCGTGCATCCTTTAGTCTTCCCTGTGCGTTCACCCGCGGGCCAAGCATAAATCCAAGATGATATGTATCTATATCTCTTCCTTTAAGTCCTGAAACCTCAAGCAGTGCTCTAATTCCTTCATTTCTGCTCTTCCTTATACATCTTATCCCGTGTTTTACAAATATCCTGTTCTCTCCTGTAAGTGGGACAACATCACACACAGTTGAAAGGGCTACAAGGTCAAATTCCCAAAAGAGTTCCTTTTCTGATAATCCAAGTTTCTTAACAATACCCTGAGCAAATTTAAATGCAATACCACATCCCGAAAGATATTTGAATGGATAATCATCGAAAAGCGGGTTGAGAAAGGGAACACTGCGAGGTAACTCTCCCCTCACTTCATGATGGTCAGTTACCACGACATCTATATGGTGTTTTAATGCCTCTTCGACAGCACCAGCCGACCCCGAACCACAATCCACTGTTATTATCAAGTTTACATAATATTCAACCGCATATCTTACACCTTCTAAAGACAGGCCATATCCCTCTTTTCTGCGATGCGGTATATAGTAACATACGTCTGCTCCTATCTGTTTCAAAAGGCGAATGAGGAGTGAGACTCCCGTTACGCCATCCACATCATAATCCCCATATATAAGTATTTTCTCCTTATTTTTTACTGCCCGCGTAACCCTTTCTACCGCTTTCTCCATATCCCTCATCAAAAACGGGTCATGGAGATTTTTTACCACTGGATGAAGAAAGTCGTGTATCTTCTCTCCGGTTGCATAGCCTCTTCTTATAAGAATTTCCGTAATTGTGGATGAAATCTTGAATTTTTTTGCCACAGAATCTACAAGTGTAGCATCAACAGGCGTGGGTTTGATCCATTTATTACTCATAAAGGAATTTTAGCTGTAGACAGGCAAATGCTCATGTTTTATAATCGCCTTCATTATTATATCATAAGTTTTTAGGAATGTCAAGGATTTTTCTCTTGACATTTATTAAATAATATGCTATAATAAGAACAGATAAAAGACACCTCTGTAAAGGCTATACCTCAAGGAGGAGAAATGAAGGTATTGATCGTAATATCCCTCGTCACATCACTTTTATGGAGTAATACAGAGAAAAAAACAACAAGAAAGGCAGTTGCACTATCACTTATGGTGCCAGGTCTCGGCGAGTTATATATGGGAGAAAAAAGCGATGCCCTTAGGGCATTTGTAATAGAAGGAGGAATAATACTAACATATTTTGGATTTAACAAATATGCTGATATCCTGAGAAACGATTATATAAAGTATGCTAACCAGCATGCAGGGGCAATGACTAACTTGGATGAAGACTATTACAATACAGTTGAGTGGTATTCGTCAAGGGAATCTTATAATATAAATGTAAGAGAGGAGGCGAGACGTCTCTTTCCTGATGATAGAGTGAAACAGTTAGACTATATTGAGGACAATGAAATCCTTCCTGAACGTGACTGGGAATGGCAGAAGGATAACTGGCAAATCTTTAGAAACTTAAGAAGGGGAGAACGTAAGGCCCTCTCGAATGCATCTTATTGCATTGGGGCTAATATTCTAAACCGCATTATATCCGCCGTCATATCCAGCAGGATAGGAAAAGAAAAAAAACTCAATATATTCCTTGACCCCCAGCCAATAGGAATTAAACTATCATATAAGTTTTAGTGGGGATAGACCTGTAGTCCGCCGCTTGGACAAGTCTTTCTCTCGGATAGGTCTTTAAACCTGTCCCTACTTGCACGGTTTGGAACCGTGCCTACAAGTCGATAACCCTGACTGATCTGTAGAGACAGACCTTTAGGTTTGTCAGTAGAAGGAGGAAATATAATGAACATACAGAAGTTTTTGTGTATTATGCTCTTACCGGTTGCTCTCAGTGCTACCTCTTTCGGGAAAAATAAAGTGCAGTATAGCAAATTTAACTGGAAGATTCATCCTACCCCCCACTTTGAAGTATTCTTCTATGAAGGCGAAGAAGAACTTGCAAAATTTGCATCTATTGTCCTGGAAAATGAACTACAGAGAATGACATCCATACTCGGGAAGCCTCCAGCTACGAAAGTCCCTGTAGTAATATATGCCAATCACAGTGATTTTGAACAAACGAATGTGATACTTGATCTAATAGAAGAGGGAGTTGGAGGATTTACAGAACTATACAAAAATCGTGTTGTTATTCCGTTTACAGGTTCATACGAGGATTTTAGACATGTGCTTACTCACGAGCTAACACATATTCTACAATCCTCTGCTATTAAAGACGATGTTACATCAATTCTTCCACGAGATGCGATATACCGCATTCCACTCTGGTTTATAGAGGGAATGGCGGAATATATGTCATTACGGGAGGATCCTGAAACAGATTTGATATTGAGGGATCTTATATACTATGATAAGCTTATTCCCATACAGGAGATATGGAAAATAGAGGGAAGTTACCTTATGTACAAGGAAGGACAGTCCATTTTAAAATTCATAGCAGATAGATATGGAGAGCAGAAGATAGGAGAGATATATCACAAAATCAGTTTCATCGGGGGATTTGATGAAGCATTAAAGCAATCAGTAGGTATAGATCAGGAAACTCTAAGCAGAGAGTGGACAGTGCACTTAAATAAGAAGGCATGGAATAATGCGATAAATACCATCGAAGTTCCAGAGGGGGCAAGGCGTCTTACAAAAAGAGACAAAAATTATACATACAATATAGCACCGTCAATATCCCCTGACGGCAGTGCTTTTGTATTTATGTCAGATAGAGATCAGTATGGTAGTATATACCTCGCTTCTGCAATCACAGGCAAGTTAACAAAGAAACTTATAGAGAGTGGAAAATCACGAGGTTTTGAATCCATATATATTATGGAGGGCAGTATATCATGGTCACCCGAAGGCAAATATATTACATTTATATCAAAGAGAGAAAACAGGGATGTCATATATATCTTAAACCCTTCCACGAACAATATTGTAAAACAACTGACTCCCCCACCCCCTGCCCTTTCATCACCTGTATTCTCAAGAGATGGCAAGAGCATAGCATTTAGAGGAGTTGCTGGAGGAAGAGCGGATATATATATAATTGATATAGAGACGGGAAAGACAAAACAATTGACTGATGATATATATGATGATAGAACTCCGGGTTTTTCCAGTGATCGTATATTTTTCGCCTCTGACAGGCCTGATTCTACAGAGAACTGGAAATATGGAGAATACGCGATATATTCAATGAACATAGACGGAATGGAACTTCATAAAGTTGTTACAACAAGAAGCAGAGAAACCAAATCTCCTATTGTATATAATGATACTCTTATCTACTATCTCTCTAACTATTCTGGAATAACAGATCTCTATTGCCTTAGTCTTAAAACAGGCGAGGAAAAGCAACTTACAAATATTACAGGAGGTATAGAATCCTATTCTATATCAAACAAAGAAAGAATGCTATTCTCCCTGTACATAGACAGAGGTTGGGATATATTCAGTATGCAATTACCCCTTACAGGATTTGCTCCGTCTGAGTATAAGATATATAATATCCCTTATGTGGCTGCAGATAACTTTGACGAACCTGTAGAGACGGCAGAACCTGGATTACGATTCTCTCCTGACTTTGCGGGTGGTGTTATATCTGCATCTACAGATGAATTCTATGCACAGGCATATATTGCAGTATCAGATGTACTTGGAAATCATAGGTTTTATCTCATCACTGATTATCCTGGCAATATACTTGAATCCAATTTTAATTTTATCTACTGGCATCTTGAAAATAGAGCAAATTTTGGCTTTGCTGTATTCAAGGAGCAGTATCCCAGTTTGGTCTGGTATGATATACTTATAAATGAAAAATACACGGGCGGAGGAATGGCTTTAGAGTATCCGCTTGATAAATTTAGAAGATTGGAAAGCGAGTTCTATCTGTATTCTATAGAGAGGATTCGTTATCAGTGGAACTACAGAAGAGGGGAATGGGTAGCATTTGAAGACACCACAAATTATGTTGCTCCTCTCTCTTTATCCTATGTGTTCGATAATACATTATGGAGTTACATGGGACCCGTAAATGGGACAAGAATGCGGTTTAGCGTAGCGCATACCGTATCATTTACTAGCTCCTTTCTCTCTTATGCATACTCTGGTGCTGATATACGGAAGTATTTTAGAATTTTACCCGGATACTACCTCGCTGCAAGATTGTTTGGTGAGAGTATCAGGAGTAAGGACTTTGCAAAATTGAGGATAGGTGGAACAGGAAGTATAAGAGGGTATGATTATCTTGAGTTTGCAGGGTATAACATTGGAGGAATAAACCTCGAATTCAGGTATCCATTTATAAATCACCTGGGTATCGGGTTTCCTTTGCCTTTAGAAATATATGGCATAAGAGGAGCCCTTTTCCTTGATGCAGGATATGCGGTCGACGATCTCAGAAGTTTAAGAATATTCGCGGATGGAAGGTTAAAGGATTTAAAAATGGGTTTTGGAGCAGGGATAAGGATAAGATTTCCCTATTTTGTCCTTCTGCTCGATATAGCAAAGAAAACTGACCTTGTAGATATTTCAGAAGGTATACGTTACCACATAACACTTGGAAATGAATTCTAAGATAAATAAGGGAGACACAGATTAGATAGATTTTAGATTTCAGATTGTAGTATTTTTCACCACAAAGGGCACAAAGGCAATAAGGTGACAGGTATCGGATTATAGGCTACAGATTTTAGTGTTATCGCGACTAGCCTGCCTGACGGCAGTCAGGAAAGTTGCTCCCACAATGACCTAATTACTTAATGACTCAATAACTATTTTCTTTTGCGTTTGACTTGTCTTTGACAATAGTGACTTCAAAACTTTGCACAGAAATTGCCCGTAACGGGCTGAAACACTTCGTTTATCACTTTCTATACTATTTTATATATTTCTACACCAGTATAAGCCTTAAATTGCAAAATCAAAGGATTTTATGTTATGCATGACTTAATTACCAAATGACCCAATAACCTAATAGCCCGATAGCCGTTTTTTATCTGCATCCCAACATTAAAACTCATCATCTCTAAATCCCTGTATGAATAAAAGTATATATTTTTTGCTTATTATTCTTGGATGTGCTATACACGAACCAAGAGAAACAGTTTCTCCGCCAGAGGGAGAGAAAATAGAAAGAATCCTTGAAAACACTGGAGAAAAAAGTTTCAAAGTAAGAATAAAACTTTCCCGGCCAGGAGCAAAATCTACCATATACGGCGAATACGATAAAAGGGGAAGGATAAGGATAAGAAATGAATGGGAGATAGACAGCAAGAAGATAGAAGAAAAGAGTCTTGTGATAGGCGATGAAACCTTTCTAAAAGAGGATGATGAGTGGGTAGAAGGAAGCAGTAGTGGGCAATTGCCTCACAAACTCGTGTTAACAATAACCTCGTTTGGTGATTTCTATTTCATTGGAATGGAAAAGGGATGCTTTGTATATGAATTCACCCCTAATCTTTTGTTTATTTCTCCTTTTATGGAGGATGCAGAGGCTCAGATATACATAGACGAACATACCTTACTGCCTGTCAATATTGTAGCCGAGGGTAATGGGGTTTCCTTCAGCGCAAAGTTTTCATGTTTTGATGAGAATATAAAAATAGAACACCCGTTTTCAAAAATCTATGAAACAAAGATCTTACCACTTCCGGACCCCAGAGATATGAATATAATAACTAAGAGAATTATCTTTCTCGGTGCAGACAATTGCTGGTTGAGAAATGATAAGTTATACATAAAAACACCAGAAGCAAATAAAGAAGATATAAGGAAGATATTAAAGAAGGGAATGATATATATCTATACAGCAACCTATCTCAAGGAACCTCTGGCGATTGCAAAAGATAAATATGGTGATAAACTTGTATTTTTGAACAAGACAAATCCAATCCTGATTGACAGTCTATTATATCAAGGTGTTGCAGAGGACGTGGAATTTTTGGAGGGTGGAGTAAGGGGAGACAGGGTAGTCCTAAAATTCTCTGATGATATAATCCTGCTTACCCCGTGTGTTATAAGCATTGATGATAGACCAGCCTCAATTTTGCAGAAGTTTTATGGAAAGGAGATGAAGATAAAAGGTGACAGAATCGACTACTCAATTTTGAAGTTTGGCCCGCTTTCAAAAGAGTACGGGATAAAATAGTAGCTTAACAATTTAACCTGGGAGGGTATATGCTTGACAAAGAATTGCTTGAAATACTCGCCTGTCCAAAATGTAAGGGAGACCTTGAATACAAACCAGCTGAGAATAAACTTATATGCTATAGATGTAAGCTTGCATACAGAATAGATGATGATATTCCTATAATGCTTATAGAAGAGGCAGACACGATAGAAGAATAAATTTTTCTTGATTGTATAGGAAAGTATAAAACCACAGAGTTGCCTCACGGCGACCTTCGGTTCACAGAGAAAGACATTTTTATTTTATTCTCTGTGCACTCAAATTTCATCTCCTTAAAGTAACTTTAAGAGAAATCTCCTCAAG
>DAOUSS010000001.1 GCA_030627085.1 Candidatus Stahliibacteriota bacterium
GTGTGCTTTGTGGTTTAAATAAAAAGAAATTCGTGCAATTTGTTAACCTGCCCTGTTAGATATGGAGTTATCTAACAGGGTAAATGATATTCGTGTTTTATACTTTCTATGCAATCAAGGAAATTTTCAAAATGACATTTTTTTTCTTGACAAACATGCAGGTTTAGTATATAATAGAAATCCTTATTCCAGATCATACATTGAACACCGAAATAATATCATTGATCAGGTCGTCAGTGGTGTAGGGACAGGGCTAGCCTCTGTCTGAGGCAATTCAAAGCTTCAGCTTTGAGTTGCAGAATGATGTTATGTAACTCAACCCTTTAGGTTCGAAGAATGCTGTGCAGTTGATAGTCAACATGGACAATCGCAAGGGTTGTCCCTACAATAAACAACTTTCATCCAAAATGCCAAAAAGAATATCTGTAATATTTATCCCCGAAGAAGAAGGGAAAGTAAGAAAAATAGTAATTCCGAGGAGTACCGCTATATTACTTATAACTCTACTTTTTATAGCAATTGGCTTTTTGACATTTTTGGGATACAGATACTGGTCTATTTACACCCTTGCAAGGAGGGCACTCATACTGGAGGAACGCGTCGAACTCCTTGAAGAAGAAAGGAAAAACACAATAGAAAGGGTTACTGTAGATCTGAATAGAGTAGCCTATGAAACTCAGCGGTTACTGGCGCTTCTCGGTATAGAAGACACACAACCCGATTATAGAAAAAACGATATTCAAGAGAATGATATACCTTCAATCTGGCCAACAAAAGGATGGATCAGTCAAGGATTTTCTCCTTATCATCAGGCGGTAGATATTGCTGCGCCTATTGGTACTCCTATAGTTTCAATCATCAGTGGTGTTGTAACTGCGGTATGGAAGGATTCCTTACTCGGCAATGTATTAGAGATAAGCAACGAAAAAGGCTATAGAATCGTATATGGACATAACTCAACCGTAATTGTAAAAGAAGGAGATAAAGTAAATAGAGGAGATGTTGTGGCATTCGTTGGATCAAGTGGCATAACTTCGGGTCCTCATCTCCACTATGAGATATATCATAATGACAGTATTATAAATCCTGAACAATATCTCCTCTCTGATCACAGTAATCCGTAAGTTCTATGCTCGTAATACGCTATGTTTTCAAATACGCCCATAAAAGAAAATCAAAAAGATAATTAGTTTGCTGGCAACAAACTTTTCTCTTGACAAATATCAGAAATTGTAGTAAAATGAAAAGTAACTATGAAGCGTCTCTTTCTTCTCGTATTTATACCATCTATTATATACTGCAGCACTGCCACTACCATATTTGACTTCCTCAATATCCCTTGCGGTGCAAGGCCTACAGCAGTTGGCGGTGGATTTTCTGCCTTCTGTGACCCTTATAGTATATTCTATAATCCTGCTGGAATATGTAATACACCCTTTATGACAGTTAGTTCAACCATACGACACTACATAGCAGGGATAAATTCCGGCATCTTACTGTGGGAGAAACCTGATTTTAACGGGGTGATTGGCATTGCAATCAACTATGTAAATCTTGGGAGTATGGAGAGACGGGATATAGATGTCAATCTAAATGGCAGTTTTACTCCAATCTCCTTATCCACAAAATTTGCCTACGCCAGGTATATTGGCTTATTTAAGGGGGGAATATCTGTAAATCTGATATACGAGAATATAGATAAATACTCTGCCTTTGCCCCCGCAGTTGACATAGGCGCCATCTATACACCCCCCTCTATCCCTCAACTTAACCTCGGTTTCAGCCTTAACAACCTTGGCTATGAAATTATCTCGTTCAGAGACACAAGGGAAAATCTGCCATACAAGATAAAGGCTGGTACGATCTATCGACCCCTTCCACCTTACACTTTCAGTCTGGATGTTGAGCGACAGATAAACGGAAGGCAAGATTTTATTCTGGGGACAGAGATAGCCTTTTCCCCCACCTTTGTTTTTAGGGCAGGATACTCCTCACGGGGGCAAGACCTCAAGGTAGGTATGCCAATGGATGTAACTGCGGGACTATCTTTTGGAGTTGGATTGGTGCGAAATAGATTAAAAATTGATTATACAGCATCGTCTATGGTAGACCTTGGTATTGCTCACCAGATAAGCATATCCTTCTTTGATTGAAAATTTTCAATTGACAATTGTTAATTTTAGACGTTGTTTCAAAGTGTTATGATAGGAAGAAGTGGTTAATTGGAGTGCCTGCCTGCGGTAGGCAGGCAATAGCTTGCTATTGCCAAACTATGACAGGATACTTTATTCCCCTATGCATTACCAAGGTAATGCACTCCACTACAGATGATTTTAATGCTATCACGCCACTTTGGAACACTCCCTAATGTTAAAACAACCTCTGTGGTTCCCCTGTTAGATAGTAAACCCCGTAGGATGCTTGCTATCCAACGGGGTAAACATCTAACAGGGTGAATCTGTGGTTAAGGTTTTTATAATAGCGAATAAAGGGAAAGGAGATATAAGTGCTTGTATCAGCAATAGTTATGTTGATATTTGGTTGTGTTGTGCTCTATGGGGGATTGATATTCTGCCTCTATAGGGCGATCAAAGGCGGTAAAAAAGATAAGGACGTTTAGAAATAAAGTCACAGATTACACGGATTAATACATAGATAAGCACTGATATTTTAAGAGATTACCAAAATTTGCAATATTTTCAGACTTGGTAACTACCCTCTAAAAATTCTGATTTTTGGATTTTTTTGGAATAAAAATTTAGTAAAACGAGCGGTTGATAGCACAAAAAACCTTTACAGGCTTGGGTTTATCGTAATCTGCCGTTTTTTAAAAATTTCATTTTTTTCCTTGACAATATTATATTTTTGTGTTATATTGTATTTAAGTAAAGTCAGTTTTCTCTGAGGTTAACCGGGAGAAATATGAACTATGGCTTCCTTGGCGTTGGCTTATCAGAACTTCCTAATTTTGGTATAAACAGAGGGAAGTATTACAGAATACCCTCAATCCCCACGTTACACAGGATTGAGGGTATTTTTATTTACCCTTGCGGCTTCCCTTACGCGAGGTTTGTAAGGTTCGTTTAAGTCAGCCCTGCGTATCTTATGATACGCAGGGTAGTCCTTAAAACACAGTATTCCACTTTCTCCTTTAGCGAATTACGCCTTCAAAAAGAGGTAGAATTTGGAAAAATGATATAAATAAAAGGAGGCGAAATGAAGAGAATAGGCTTTGTGATGGTAGGAGTTATGCTATTGGGATTTTTTGCTTCGCTGCAGGCAAAACCCTTTGAAAATGCTGCCCAGTCCTATATTCAGCAGGAAATCAGGTACACCCAGGATAAATTGACCTTTAGTGTCAGGAGAATGAGATTACGTTTCACTGGCAGTTTAGCCGATGGTAAATTAGCTTATAGGCTGGAACCGGCATTTGAAAAGGATGGCAGGTCACTTGATGTGAAGTTTGCCTACGCCGATATCAAATACATGGCTCCCTATTTTAACATCAGGGTTGGTAAGTTCTGTACCCCATCCAATGTAGAGGTCTATTGGACCTGGCCACCCAAGCAACTAACAGTATGGATTAACCCCATTACAAGAAAGATTTGGGAGGTAGGCGACCTCTTTGACTATGGAGTACAGGGCAGTGGAACCTTTAAATTGGGGGCCGAGTCTAACTTGGGCTACATAGTGTCGGTAACTAATGGCAAGGGTTCAGGAATAGCAGCAAATCCTGATGGCAAGGTTGATATTTGCGGCAGGGTTAATCTTACCCCCATTAAGGGACTACAGATAGGTGGTTGGACACAACTTGTAAATGCTTATGTTGCTGCTCTAGATTCGATAGATAAGCGCACTCTATCCGGGATAGATGTTTGGTATACAGGCTATGGACTTGATATCCGTGGCGGGTATGATATGGGAGATGCTGGTGATTTTGGCATAATAACGGTTGATGGAAGGACTGGAAAATACACCGGTTTCCATATTATGGGTGGTTACAGCTTCGAGACACCTGTGGAGGCTTTTGAAATAGGCACCTTAGAAGTCCAGCCTGTTATCAATTACTCATCCTATGCTCCTGATATCGATGGAGTTGACCCTGCTACTGTTATTACTCCTGGTGTGAACCTATACCTGGGTGAGAACCTCAAGTTTATGCTCAACTATAGGATGATCACCGACGAAGATGGAGCCTACTTTGCATCAGATGACAATGTATTCGAGATGAGGACACAGGTACTGTTCAAATAAGGATAGATTCTATCTATTCTTGCTAAAATTTGTAAGGAGGTCTTGCAGGTCAGGAGAAAGGAGGAGAAACATATGTTAAATAAAATCAAAATATCAAGTTTTCTGGTGATTATTGCACTGTTTTTAATGCTAATTCCCTGTGCTATGAATGCCGGTATCCCTAGTGAATACGAGGGTGGGGTGTATTCTTACGAGTTAGCCCGAGTAATCCAGGTACCAGGAAGACAGGGAATTGCTTCGGACGGGGATTACTACTATGTCAGTTGCAGTAAGGCTCTTTATAAGTGCGATAAAAATGGAAAGATACTTTTGGCAAATAAGGAGCCATTTAAAACATTCCCCAAAGAAGCCGTGTGTAACCACATAGGAGACATAGATTACTATAATGGTGAGCTTTATATAGGTGCGGAGGAGTTCAAGGAAGGAAGAGGTTTTAACATACAGATTGCAATATACGATGCCAAGAGGTTAAAGTATAAACGTTCCATACCTTTTGATGAGAAGTCCGGACAAATAGAAGTCTGTGGAATGACTGTAGATCCTATTCGTAAGGTAGCATGGATGTCTGATTGGTGTAGTGGTAGATATCTTTATCAGTATGACCTCACGACTGGCACATATATTGGTAAATTACACTTGCAGCCGCCACCAGAGAAGCAACAAGGAGTCTATTATTATGATGGGAATCTGTTTATCACGGCAGACGATGGGGATGCTAATGACTGGGAGCATGACCATATGTACTGGGCAAATGCGAATCCCTCCGCAACCTATGCACCAGTGAAGTTAGAGAAAACATTTAGCGAATTCACCCGTACAGGCGAAATTGAAGGTATGTGCGTTGACCCAAAGACTGGACAATTTCTAGTCCTATTCAATAGGGGAACTAAAGTTGTCGAAGGGATGCCTGTAGGTTTTTACACTGGTTATGAGAAAGAGATACACGAGTTGTACATATACAATATAACTAAGTCCCCATAAAAGAAAGGCAACTGAGGTAACTCATTGAAGATAAGAGAAAATGTAAAGCTGCAAGACCTCCTTCAAAATTTGGCCGTTGGGTAACCGATAGATTTTTAGATATTCCCATCAAACTCTTTCTTTCTCTGTGTATCTGTGGTTAATTTTTCCTCTTGACGGAGCCTACTTCACATCAGACAACGATGTGATGGAGATAAGGACACAGGTAGTGTTCAAGTAAGGATAGATTCTATCTATTCTTGTCTTGCCAAAATTTGTAAGGAGGTCTTGCAGTGTAATAGAGAGAAAGGGGGTAGAAAGGGTTTTAACTCGCTTTACCCTCAAGTAAAGAGGAGGATGAAAATGAAAGAATCTAAAAAGCTATGGATATGCCTATTCATGATAGTTCTAATACTTCCCTGGACCGCCAATGGCTTTGAGCGGATAAAGTTTGGAGTTATTTCTGATCCTCATTTAGCTATGCCAGCAGCAGGAACAGAAGACGAGTTCAAAATGCAGCTTTCAAGTGTGGATCTAATGAAGAATGCAGTAAAAGAATTTAATAAGACCCCTGGTCTTGATTTTGTAGTTCTAACTGGCGATATAACGCTTAATGCTGAGCCCTGGAATGTAGAGATGATAAAATCTATCATGGATGGGTTAAGAGTGCCTTACTATGTTGTGTTAGGGAACCACGATATAAGTCCAGTACCTACACCACCAAAGCCTGGTGCTCCACCATCAATGGGTGCGTACATAGGTGTCACAAGATCTACTTTTGCCTGGACTTTCCAAGGACATGGGTTCAATGGACCTGATCTTTGGTGGAGTGATGATCCGGTACCTGGTCTTCATATCATTGGTTTAGACACAAATGTCCCCGGTATCTGGGGTGGTACTGTACCTGCAAATGAGATTGCTTGGTTAGAACATGATCTTTACGCTAATCGTGATAAGTTGACCATAGTGTTTTCTCATCATGGTTTTGTCACCTGGCATAAGGATGAAGAAAGTGCAGCGTGGAAGAACTACAATTGGTTTCCTGTTGATAACGCCGCAGAGATGAGGGCGATTTTTGAAAAGTACCCCCAGGTTAGTTTTGTTATAAATGGACACCGCCACATCGGACAGCGCTACAAAAAAGTAAACGATGTTTACTACTTCGTTATACCTGCTGTTTCTTCATATCCAATGAGATACGCGGTGTTCACGCTAACGCCCGATGAACTGAGTTGGGTGTCAAAAGATATACCAATTTCTAAAAAAGTTTTGAACACGGCAAAAGCAAACTGTATCGGCGAACCTGGGGAGTGGTGGAGATGTTCAGATCATCCTAAAGGGCCGGCGGGCGACAAAAAGATGCTGGAGTTCTTTGAAGCGAAGGAATATATGAAGGGTAAGGTCCCTGTTAGGTTCAAACCCCAGCGCTATGGAGAATTAAGAGTTCCTTCCGAGGAACTCTTGGGGGCAGTGGTTAGATAAATCTAAGTAGTTAGGAGAAATTTTAAGCTGCAAGACCTCCTTCAAAGTTCGGCCATTGGAAGTAAGAGCACCAAGGAAGAAGATTTGTTATCTCTTCTTAATTGGATAAAAAATACCTGGGAATTACAGCAAAGTGTCCCGTTATACCGCACTAAAATCAGAATGTCAAATAAGCAAGTGCAAATCTAAATTACGCGTATCTAATGGGACACTTTGGTATAATTCCCAAATTATAATAATAGGGAACAATCAAAATAAAACATAGAGGAGGCAATATGCCTACACCAACAATTTCATCTCTCCTTTATCCATATATTGTGGGGGGGGTTCTGTTTGTAATTGGTATGATACTCGTATTTAAATCGGATGTGGTTGACCTGAAGTTAAGAAGATATAGAATCATGGTCATTTGGTTAATTGCAGGGTATTTCATTTATCTTGCTATCCATTCATTTTTCTTCTTTGTAGCTCCTCGTCTTTAGAGAAAAAGGAGGTAAAGATGCAGGAGATATTGGGAACACCTTTGGATTATACGGTCATGATTGGCTACTTTGTTCTGATCGTAGCCTTTGGAACATTCTTTGCCAGATATACAAAGACTACCAAAGAATTCTTTCTGGGTGGGCAAAGATTCCCCTGGTGGATCATCTCGTTTTCATGTGTAGCTACATTAGTGGGTTCCTATAGTTTTATCAAGTACGCATCAGTGGGGTACCTCTACGGATTCTCTTCTACAATGAGCTATATCAATGATATCTTTCTGCTGCCTATCTTCATGTTTTGCTGGTTACCCGTAATCTACTTTTCAAGAGTCTTGTCAATTCCCGAATATCTTGGGAAGAGATTCGATCCTCGAACTCGTGTAGTGGGTACGATTATTCTCATAATTTATCTTGTGGGCTATGTGGGTATCAATCTCTACACTTTGGGTGTTGCCCTGCATACCTTAATAGGCTTGCCGGTATTCTGGGCTGCCGTTGCAGTGGCAGTATTTGCAACCATCTATGTGGTAGCGGGTGGACAGACCGCTGTGATCTGGACAGATCTATTGCAGGCTTTTATTCTTTTGATTGCGGGCATAGGGTTATTTGTGGGGGGGATCTTTTTCTTGAGGCACTACGGTGGTTTTTGGAATCTCTTTCCAACCGGCCATAAATACGCCATGGCCTACTTCAATAAGCCGCCCAGTTTCAACTTCGTGGGTGTCTTCTGGCAAGATGCCATCGCAAATTCTTTTGCATTCTGGCTTATGAACCAGGGAATAATGATGAGATTTATGTCAGCCAAGAGCCTGCACGATTCAAGGAAGGCCGCTCTTTTCAATATCTTGGTGTTAATAATTGTGGCGTCTGTCGCCACTTCTGGTGGAGGCTGGATAGCAAGAGCTCTGGTGAGTGCCGGGCTTCTCCCTAAAACTCTCACCGGTAAAGAAGCATTTGTCAGAGCCGCCTATTTCTTATGTCGTCCGGGTGTATTTGGGTTTGTCCTCGCGGCTCTTACCGCAGCCCTTATGTCTACTGTGGATACTTTACTTAATGCCGCTTCAGCAGTATTTGTGAACGATGTCTGGCGACCTCATATAGTGAAGAAGGCTCCAGATAGGCATTACTTGAAAGTTGCAAGGATAGCCTGTATAGCGGGGGCTATTATTGGGATTGCGCTGGTTCCCATTTATATGAGGTTTAAAACTATCTATGCTGCCCATGGAGCATTTACCGCAACCATAACTCCACCTATGGTAGTAGCCATTGTCTTGGGTTGTACCTGGAAACGTTATACATCCAAAGCTGCTTTCTGGACCTTGTTGGGGGGGATGATCCTTATGTTTATTTCTATAAAGTATGACATCCTGTTAGCTCCATTTAGCTGTGGGATACCACGTTCTGGCTGGTTCTTCATCCGTGCCCTTTACGGATTGGTTGTCTCGGGAGTGATTGGAGTAGTTGTTACTTTATTTACAACACCCCCATTAAAGGAAAAAATCAGTGGCCTGGTTTGGAGGACAGAGAGAGAGGGAATGATAAAATTTAAAGGTGCAGAGCCTAATGAGCGAGAAGGTAAGCAGGCTGTTCTCAGGATAAAGCAGGTAGAGCTATCTGATGAGGAAGATATCGTTAGAGTATCTCCCAAGGCTATGGAACTAATGCAAGCAAATACCGGTGATATGTTATATGTTACAGATTATAGGTGGTGGATGGGAGGATTACATTCTACACATGCCAAGGCCGGAGATCCCATTACTGAAGAGGAGGATTTTGATAAAGTGTATGTATCTAAAGTCTTGATGGATAGAGGACGATTCAAAGAGGGTATGAAAGTAAGGGTAGAAAAGATATTTTAGAAAAGAAAATCTATTTTGTGATGCTTACTCAATTAGAATGTGCTCCCTGTATTATAGATGATTTAGTTGGAGCAATAAAGTTACTGAACTTGCCTCGCGAGATACAAAAGAAAATACTCGCTGAGGGGTTAGATTACTTAAGCAAAAATTTCAATCTTCAAACCATCCCATCCTATCATATCACCCAGGTACATCGTATCTTAAAAAGAATTTCGGGAATAGAGGTCCCATTCAAAGACCTACGCAGTAACTGTAACAAAGTAGGGACCGAGATAGCCAATTACCTATCTCAGGAATCCAAAAAGCTTTCAGATTTTGATGGATTCTATTATTTAGCAAAATGGGCAATTGCTGGCAACTTGTTGGATTTCCGTACTGTGGGAACTGGTTATGGGTTAGCGGTTTCTCGTATTAGAGAGAAGCTCAAAAATAATGTTCAAGAGGGCTTGAGATTGGATTATATCGATAGATTATATCAACTGCTGAAGGAAGGAAAAAGAAAGGTTTTATATATTTTAGATAATGTAGGCGAAATTGCTATTGATAAGTTGCTGATCAAAAAGATAGTAGAATTTGGTAATTCAGTTACTACTACCGTGCGTGGTGGGCCTATTACAAGCGATGCTACTCTTAATGATGCCGAACAGGTAAATTTGAGTGAGTCTGGAGCCCGAATTATTATAGCAGGACCTGACACCCTGGGTATCTCCTGGAAGGAGAAATCCAGAGATTTGACTGATGCCTTAAATAGGGCAGATATTATTATTACCAAGGGACAGGCAAATTTTTATGTTTTCTCTGAATATAAGAAAGAAATTCCAGGAAATATATTCTGCCTCTTTACCACAAAGTGTGACCCGGTCTCCAGCATTTTTGGTGTCAAAGGCAAGATTAATCTTGCAGTCCAGTTAAAATAAAGGATGAGTGACTCACCTGCATTAGGCACTCCATTTCTAAAAGAGTCAAGAGCCGATGTAGCTATCATCGGCTCTGGCGTTATTGGGGCAACGATTGCAAGAGAATTATCAAGGTATAAATTAAATACCATTCTTATAGATAAAGAGGTCGATGTGGGCTGGGGGGCAACCAAGGCGAATACTGGTATTATACATGCTGGTTACAGTGAGGACCCACATACACTGAGGGGGAAACTATGTGCTCCAGGCAATCGTGTCTACCAGCAGTTGTGCGAGGAATTAGAGGTCCCGTTTAAACGTATTGGCTCCATTGTGGTGAGTTTAAACAAAGAAGAAATTCAGACTTTATGTGAACTTGAAAATCACGCTAAAATCTGCGGAGTCCCCGAAACCAGAATCTTGAACAGAGATGAATTGCATAGTGTGATACCTCATTTAACCCCTAAGGCTGTATATGGTTTTTATGCCCCAACCGCTGCAACAATAAGTCCTTACGGGCTTACTATTGCATTGGTAGAGAATGCACAAGCAAACGGTGTAAACGTTTTGATACAAACTAAAGTGCTGGGATTAAAGAAAAACCGCCAAGCAATTATTCTTAATACCACCTCTGGTTATGTACATACAAATTTCGTTATAAATGCTGCTGGTCTCTGGGCTGACGAGATATCTGCTATGTCTGGAGAAAAGGAGTTTAATATCCATCCACGGAAAGGAGAGTATATACTTTTTGATGACGCAACAGGGGAAATTACGGACAAAATAATTTTTTCAGTCCCTACTCCTGTAAGTAAGGGTATAGTGTTTGTTCCATTCGTAGAAGGAAATTACGCAGTTGGTCCCACGGCTGAAGATACAGAGGACAAAGAAGACTTATCTACCTCATTTAAAGGTCTTAAGAAAGTACTTAATTTTGCTGAATATTTTTTCCCAGAAATTCCATTCAAGAGATATATTATCAACAACTTTTGTGGCTTAAGGCCAATAGCAGATGAGAACGATTTTATTATCAGGCCCTCTTATAATATGAAAGGCTTAATTCATGTAGCTGGTATCCAGTCTCCTGGTTTAACGGCAGCACCCGCAATTGCCTCTATGGTAATGGATATCCTTATGGATCAGGGCTTGAAGCTAACTCTAAATCCCTATTTTAACCCTATAAGACGAGCTATTCCTCAAATAAAAGGGTCAGAATATAAAACTAAAGAAAAACTAATTAAAGCAAATTCAAAGTACGGACATATTGTTTGCCGTTGTGAGACCGTGAGTGAAGCTGAAGTCATAGAAGCAATAAGACGCGGAGCAACGACTCTGGATGGGGTGAAATTCCGTACACGTTGCGGAATGGGAAGATGCCAGGGAGGTTTTTGTACTCCCAGGATTATGGAAATTTTAAGTAGAGAACTTCATATTCCCTTAGAGGAAATTAGCAAACGAAATAAAGGGTCTTGGTTAATTAAGAATAAGGTGTTGGGTTCTGATAATGTATAAAGCAAACGTGGTAATTATTGGAGGCGGTCCAGCTGGATTAGGAGCAGCTTGTAAGGCCAAAGAATTAGGAATAGAGAAGGTGCTTATTCTGGAACGAGACCGAGAATTAGGGGGGATTCTCTTTCAGTGTATCCATAATGGGTTCGGATTGCAATATTTTAACGAAGATTTAACAGGTCCTGAATATGCTACAAGATTTATTCAAAAAGCTCAAAAACTAGGTGTGGAATCAAAACTTAATACAATTGTTCTTGAAATAAACAATAACAAAAAAATACTTGCTGTAAACTCGAGCGATGGCTTAATGGAAATAAATACAGAAACCATAATTTTAGCTATGGGTTGTCGTGAGAGAACAAGAGGAGCAATAAATATACCTGGGACAAGACCAGCTGGCATTTTCACTGCCGGCACAGCTCAGAGATTAATAAATATGGAAAATTTGCTTCCGGGTAAGAGTGTGGTTATCTTAGGATCTGGTGACATTGGCCTGATTATGGCTCGTAGATTAACATGGGTCGGGGCAAAGGTTAAAGCAATAGTGGAGATGCTGCCATATCCGTCAGGATTGACGAGAAATGTGGTCCAATGTGCAGAAGATTACGATATCCCTCTAATCCTTTCTCATACAGTAACGAACATCTATGGAAAAAAACGACTTACAGGAGTGACTATTGGAAAAGTGGATGAAGAGGGAAATATAGTAAGAAAAAGCGAAAAATATATCCCGTGTGATACTTTGTTACTATCGGTTGGTTTAATTCCAGAAAATGAATTATCCAAAAACACGGGTATCAAATTAGATGCTGATACAAATGGACCCTTCGTGAATCAGTATATGCAAACAACTATTCCCAATATCTTTGCTTGCGGAAATGTGACTCAGGTTTACGATCTGGTAGACTATGTTACTGAAGCTGGAGAACTCGCAGCTGAAGGAGCCCATTTGTATATGAAAGGGTTAACGAATTCCAAAACTGTTCTAATCAAAAAGGGTAGAAATATAAGACAGATAGTACCTCAAAGAATATCGTTATACGAGAGACAAAAACCTATAAGGTTCTATTTAAGGGTGCAATATCCAGAGGAAAAAGTGAAAGTGGGAATATACAAAGAAGGGAAAGAAATATTTTCCAAAAAGCAATTAATAGTTAGACCAAGTGAGATGATAGTACTTGAAATTAGTGATGAGGTAATAAGAAAAGCATCCGAAACAAACGAAGTTACCGTTAAAATTAATGGGTATAGAAACTAAAAATAAAGCAATTACTTGCATTCTTTGTCCCTTAGGGTGTAAGATTGATGTTTTAAAAAAGAAAGGGACGATAATAGTAAAAGGCGCTAAATGTGCAAAAGGAAAAGATTATGCTATCAAGGAAATCACTAATCCAGTAAGAGTACTTACAGCTACCATTAGAGTAAGGAATGGGATACTACCCTTATTGCCAGTAAAGACTACACTATCTATACCTAAAAAACAAGTATTTACTTGTCTTAAAAAACTCTATCAACTTGAAGTAAAAGCTCCTGTTAAAATGGGAACAGTAATTGTTAAAAGCATTGCTAATACCAATTCGGATATTATTAGTACTCGAGGAATAGATTCTAAGCATTAGAACTATATAAGAATCCATTTAAATCATCCATTAAATATTTTACTCCCAACAAAAGTAGTTATCTGACCAACAACCTGCCAGTTTATATCCGCTTTCCTTAAAAATTTATTGACAAATCCCGATATTTGGTGTATAATACAAAAGCACCTTTAAAAAAGAATAACAGGGACTGGAAGAGAATTCAAGAGAAAAATTATATTTAGAAAATAATCTCTTCCCTGCCTGACGGTTGGCAGGCAATCCCTTTAGTTCCCTGTTGCAACTTATAAACTTCAATGTGGAAAGGCCAAAATAGGAGGGGAGATATGAAGATAAAGATGGTGTTATCGCTGCTGATAGTGTGTCTTGCAGCAGCAGGATTGCTTTCCTGGGTGTATACAGTCACTACACCTATAATTGAAGAGGGGATAAAGGCAAAACTGGACGAACAATTAAGGGAGGTCTTCCCCTCTGCCTGTAAATTTGATCCACTTGTAATTAAAGGAGACACACTTCTGAAGGATACCCTCTGGGTAGCAGTGGACTCGACAGAGAATAAAGTAGGAATTGTGTTTAAGGTATTTCCAATGGGATATGGTGGTCCAATTGAGACACTGGTTGGTCTTGCAAGCGATACCAGCATTGTAGCAATAAGACCTGCGACCCCCTCTGAAGGATTGAAGGAGACACCGGGACTGGGAGTAAGAATAACAGAATCCGGTTTTATAGAACAGTTCAAGGGAAAAAAGAAAAAGGACATCCAATTGAAAAAAGATGGGGGCACGATTGATGCTATAACCGCAGCAACAATATCGTCAAGGGCTGTAACCGACGGTGTAAGAGAAGGAATTGAGAGATACGCAAAATGGCTTGCAACTATTGGAGTTATAGAGTAATGCGGTTTTGCAGTTATGCAATTATGCGGTTTGGTGGTTATGCGGTGATATTTGGTGTTGAATGGGGGTTAAGTGTTTTTGGTTCGTTGGTCACATATTAGTCGTTACGCCTTACGCCTTACGCCTTACGGATCAGGCGTCAGATTTTGGGCATTGGGCATTTTACTTATCTCGGTTCCACTATTTCCGGCGAGGTTACTCATATATATGGACACAATGCAAACTGATCACCTTCACGCATATGGAGTTGCCTATCAGGCACTACTGTTAGAGAAGAAGGTTGAATGGCTCTTAAATTACAGGGGAGGTTCTTTTCTAATAGACTACGATAAAGGCATTGAAAATATATGTAGAAAGAAAGGGGTTAGATGTTCCATAGTAAACGAGGCGAGCGTGAGACAGATTTACAAGATCATTGAGGATGAAAATATGGAGAAAGTGATATTGGAAGAGGCTCCAAAGATTGCCGTATATGTGCCTCCGCATTTTTCTCCATGGGACGACGCAGTGAGACTTATACTTGATTATGCCGGGATTCCATACGACGCAATATGGGATGAGGAGGTTCTATCAGGTGCCTTATCTTCTTATGATTGGGTCCATCTTCATCACGAAGATTTCACAGGACAATACGGTAAGTTCTACAGGTCCTATCATAATGCAGATTGGTATAAGAGGGAAGTCTCAATAAATGAGAATATGGCAAAAAGACTTGGCTTTTTATCTGTATGGAAATTGAAACACGCAGTTGCACTGAAGATAAGGGAGTATGTTGAAGAGGGTGGATTTCTATTTGCTATGTGTTCAGCAACAGAAACGGTTGATATTGCACTTTCAGCATATGATGCGGATATAGTTGGCATCCCATTTGATGGGACCCCAGCGGACCCAGAATACAGAAACAAACTTGACTATAGTGGAACATTCGCATTTAGGGATTTTACACCCGATGTGAACGCACTTATATACAATCATTCTGATATTGATGTAACCAGAGAGGCACAGAGCAGAGGTAAAAAGATCTATTTCACACTGAAAAATTTTGATGCAAAATACGATCCCATTCCCACGATGCTGAGCCAGAATCACACAAAATACATAAAGGAATTTCTTGGCCAGAATACAGGATTCAGAAGAAACTTCATAAAGGATGATGTTGTTGTTTTGGGAGATATCGAGGGTAGCGAGGAAGTCAAATATATCTATGGGGACAGGGGGAAAGGATTTTTTACATTCCTTGGCGGACATGACCCTGAAGACTATGCCCATCTTGTTGGTGACCCTCCGACAGATCTAAAAAACTTTCCAAATTCTGCCGGATACAGGCTTATACTCAATAATATATTATTTCCTGCTGCCAAAACAAAGAGGTTGAAGACATGAGGTTAATATTAGCATCGGCATCACCACGGAGAAGAGAACTTCTTTTAACACTTATACCCTCATTTGAAGTAATACCAAGTGGGGTAGATGAAAATCTTATAAACGAGAAGGACCCTGTAAGGTTTGCTATGAAAGCAGCTACGGCAAAAGCAGAGTCTGTGGCATCAGGAATAGGTAAAGGAGTAATAATCTCTGCAGATACTGTCGTTTCACTGAATGGATGTATAATTGGAAAGCCAAAGGATGAAAAAGAAGCATATAATGTTCTTTCACGTCTCTCAGGAAGTGAGCATTCGGTTATAACAGGATTATGTATTATTGCTATGGATGGTCGGAAGAGAAAAAAGTTCGTGGATTATGAAAAAACAATGGTAAAAATGCGCGAATTAAAGGAAGAGGAAATAATCTCCTATCTTTCACACAGTAACTGGTTGGACAAAGCAGGCGCTTATGCAATCCAGGAGCACGGAGATAGATTTATAGAATACATTATAGGAGACTACCATAATGTGGTGGGACTACCTGTAAAAAGACTTAGAAAATTGTTGACACAGATGATCCACTCCGGGATAATAGACCTGTCATTACTACGCGATAGTAATACACTTATAGACAAAAGACCAATATGAAGAGATATCTATCTTTACTCTGTTTGTTATTACCCTTTGTTGGATGCGTTGAGAATCCACTGCAGCCACCGGGAGTGAAACACGGGACAGAAAGTTGTAATCTGAACGAAGGATCTCTTTATACATTCACATTTCCAGATGGAGATTATGGGAAATTCCATCTTGAGTATAGTAACGGATATGTATACATACAGGCAAATGGAATTGTAAGGACTTCGGGCAATAGAAATATTGCACCGGAGGAGGAATATCTTACCTGTGAACTATTCGAATGGGCAGACGAAGAAGGCTGTCCATATTACTACTTTTTAAAAACTGATGATACTCCGTACTATGCAAAGGTACATAGAACAGGGGACATCACAAAGGGAATAACCGTATCTTTTGAATGGTGGCTGCAGACAGAGGCGGGAAATAGATACCTCGGGATGTAATTCAAGGAATAGTATGAGCATATTATTCATGGATATAGAGACAATTCCTGGTGGAGAGAGTGCAAAGGAGTATCTGGAAAAACAAATGCCCCCGCCAACAGGTGCCTTGACTTTTGATGATATTAAAAAATGGGAAGAGGTGGAAAAACCTGAAAAACTTCAAAAGGCATTTGAAAAGACATCTCTCTCTGGCGATTTTGGACAGATTATATGTATTGCCTGTATTAAAGAGAAGTCAGATGGTCTTGAGAAGAGGATATTCAAAGGAGATGAAAAAACACTGTTGAAAGAATTCTGGGAATTCTGTCGGGATGTTACCCTTTTCGTGGGGCATAATATTCTTGATTTTGATTTAAAATTTATAATAAAAAGATGTATAATACATGGAATAAAGCCATGCGTCCAGATAAACTTTGCAAGATATAGGCGTGATATGGTATTTGATACAATGTGGGAATGGGAAAGGTGGAGCGGGAGGATTTCATTAGATAAGCTTGCATATATTCTTTCCCTGCCTACGTCAAAGACCACAATGGATGGTAGCCAGGTTTATGACTACTATAAACAGGGAAGGATTGATGAGATATGCGAATATTGTATGAGGGACACCGAACTTGTAAGAAAAATATACAAAAAGATGAATTTTCTGGAATAAGAATTTGTGTTTTCAGGTGTTTAGTTGGTTGGTTAGTTTGTTAGTTTGTTGGTTAGGGTAGGGAGGATAAAGGTCCAATGACTATCTCCCAACGACCCATTAACCCAATAACCTATCCTATGCTATTGTATGTTATTCTTGACGAGAAGTGGCTTAAGGGAAGAAAAATAGAGGAAGTAGCGAGAAGACTCGCATCATCAGGCGTATCTATGATACAGTTGAGGGAGCCCAAAAAGGCAAGAGAAATCATAGAAGACGCAAGAAAGATAAAATCTGTAATACAAAACTATAATATACCACTTCTTGTCAATAATCGCCCCGACATTGCACTCGAGGCAGATGCAGGTGGCGTCCACATCGGTCAGGATGATGTCTCTATATATACTGCTAGAAAGATACTCGGCAAGAGTAAATTGATAGGTGTATCTGTCCATTCACTTGAAGAAGCACTTCTGGCGGAAAAAGAAGGTGCAAACTATCTTTCCTTTGGCTCCATATTTCCCTCAAAAACAAAGGAATCTGTTGTTCGTTCCACTTCCATCCTTAGAAAGATAAAGAAAACAGTCGGTATTCCCGTTTTTGCAATAGGTGGTATAACCCTTGAGAACATAGATCTGGTTATAAAAGACGACATTGATGGCATTTGTGTATCAAGAGATATTTTGGACAGAGAGGATATTGAAAAAAGGGTAAAGGAATATCTAAAAATGCTAACGCATATTCTGAGAGATTAGTTATGGAAGATGAAGTCCTTGTTAAACGGGCAAAGGCAGGGGATAAGTATTCATTCGAAGTTCTTGTAAAAAGACACGAGAGAAAGGTATACAACTCGGCATATAGGATTTTACATAACAGTGATGATGCGATGGATATAATGATGGAAACTTTTTACATTGCTTATACCCGTCTATCTTCTTTAAAAATTGAGGCGAAATTCGGTTCATGGCTTATCGGAATTGCGAGAAATCTTGCACTTATGAGATTAAGAAGCAAAAAGAAGGAAATTTCAATTGAAGAACCTGAGGTTAGGAAGAGACTTTCTGTCCCATTTGATGACGAAGTAACAAGAGAGGAATTGAAAAAAATTATTGAAAGAGAGATAGAAAACTTACCCTACAAATACAGAGAGGCATTTGTTTTGAGGGAGATAATGGGATTTCCTTATGGAAGGATAACAAAAGAGCTTGGCATCTCTCAAAGTAATGCAAAGGTAAGGGTATCAAGGGCAAAGGCACTCTTAAGAACAAGACTAATGAGAATCCTTTAAAGTCATTCCAAAACACTCTATACATCAAGGTTTTCAACAAACCTTGCATTTTCCTCTATAAATTTTCTCCTTGGCTCGACATTATCTCCCATAAGAATATTAAACGTCCTGTCCGCTTCAATAAGGTCCTCTACTGTCACACTCTTTAAGATCCGGTTCTCAGGATTCATAGTTGTTTCCCATAATTGATCAGGGTTCATTTCACCCAGTCCCTTGTATCTCTGAATATCAATTCTATCCACGTGTTCTTCTACTATTTTGGCAAGCTCTTCCTCAGAATAGGCATAAGTCGCAGTATTCTTTATCTTTATACGGTACAATGGCGGTTGTGCAATATAAAGATAACCCTCTTCTACAAGCCTTTTTGCGTAACGGTAGAAGAATGTAAGCAAAAGCGTGCATATATGGGCACCATCTATATCGGCATCTGCCATGATAATGATTTTACCATATCTCAATCTCTCAAGCACCTCTCCCCCAGTATTGGGAGATTCATCCTCAAACCCTATTCCTATCGCAGATATCATTGTCTTTATCTCATCATTTGACAAGATCTTATCTATTCTTGACTTTTCAACATTCAATATCTTGCCTTTAAGTGGTAATATTGCCTGAAAATTTCTGTCTCTACCCTGTTTTGCTGAACCACCCGCAGAATCCCCTTCCACAAGAAACAATTCAGCTGATTTCACATCCTTTGAAATACAATCGGCAAGTTTGCCTGGTAGTGGAAATATATCAAGCGCTCCCTTTCTCCGAGCGAGTTCCCTCGCCTCTCTTGCTGCAATTCTTGCCTTTGCTGCTGCATTTATCTTTTTAATAACCTTATCCAGCACCTGCGGATTTTCCTCAAAGTACATATTAAGATAACTATTCATACTGGATTCGACCAATCCCTTCACCTCTGTATTACCCAGTTTCATCTTTGTCTGTCCTTCAAATTGGGGCTCTGGAAGTTTCACTGATATAACCCCAGTAAGTCCTTCTCTTGCATCTTCACCCTGAATAGATTCTTTACCATTACTCTTCTTTACAAACTCGTTTATTACCCTTGTTAATCCGCTTTTAAACCCAACAAGATGCGTTCCACCTTCCCTTGTAAGTATATTGTTTGCGAATGCAAGTATGTTTTCACTGTATGAATCTGTGTATTGCATAGCTATCTCTATCTCTACATCTTGCTTTTCATCTTTGAAATATATAACTGGTGATAAGGCGGTCTTACCGTCATTAAGATAAATGACAAACTCACTTATTCCTCCGTCATAGCAGAATTCCTTCTTTAAGTCGTTCCTTTCATCCTCCAGCGTAAGTGTTACCTTCCTATTTAAGAATGCAAGTTCTCTTTCCCTTTCAGCAATTATCTCTGGGCTAAAGTCTATCGTCTTAAATATCTCCGGATCGGGAAAAAATTTAACAATTGTTCCGCGTTCCTTTACATCTGCGTCTTTAATCCTTTCTACATCCTTTAGAGGTTTACCTCTTTCGTACCTCTGATAGAAAACTCCTCCATCTCTGGTTACCCATACTTCCAACCACTTTGAAAGGGCATTTACAACCGAAACACCTACTCCGTGCAACCCACCTGATACCTTATAAACCTTGTGATCAAACTTTCCTCCTGCATGTAGAGATGTCATCACTACCTCAAGTGCTGAACGTTTTTCAATTTCATGAATATCTACAGGAATTCCTCTACCATTATCCTTTACTGATATTGAGTTATCTTTATGAATTGTAACATCAATTCTGTCACATTCACCCACTGCCGCCTCATCTATTGAATTGTCTATTACTTCAAATACAAGATGATGTAGACCTATCTTCCCCGTATCCCCGATGTACATAGCAGGTCTCTTTCTCACTGCCTCAAGCCCCTTCAAAACATGGATGTGTCTTGCATCATATCTTTTTCTCCCCATAAATCTTACCTCCTGTTTTGAATAAAATCGTCTTTTACGGCGAAAGAATCCATCTTGAATGTATTATTATAACACATTTTTCGGCGATTGTCAAGAAAAATTAACCACGAATCTATACGAATTAATCAAATAACACGAATAATTTTAAAAATTAAGAGAAGAAAATTTGTGTAGCCTGCCCCGTTAGATGCTCTTGTCCCGCTCGCCCCGTTAGATGACAGAGTCTATCTAACGGGGTAAAATGCTCGCTATCTAATGGGATGCTATCTAACAGGGTGAATACCATTCGTGTGCATTCGTGGTATAATTTCCTATGCTATCAAGGAGAAAAATCGTGTGGTATGATACAGGTAGAAAAAATACAGGTTATGTAAGTTCGTTAGAATTTGCGTTTTTTTAGATAATCTATAAACTGCAGAAAGAAACCTTTGTATTTAAGAGGCGACGAAAGAAGGGATTCTCGTGCAAGTTCTGTATAATATTCAATTCTCTTCTGTGAATAGTCAACTGCACCACAATCTACCATAATATTTTTTATTCTTTCCATATCATCTTCACTCACATTACTACCTAATTTAGCTTTCAAGAACTTTTTCTCCTTTGATCCAGCATTTTTAAATACATAGATAACTAAAAGGGTCTTTTTACCCTGTCTTATATCGGACGATGTGGGTTTGCCTGTTTTTTTGTTGTCGCCAAATGTGCCAAGGATATCATCGGTTATCTGAAAAGCCCTTCCAATAAGTTTTCCGTATTCCCTGAGCATTTTAAGATCCTTAAGTCCTCCAAATATTCCTCCAAGAACGAGAGGCAGACAGGTGGTATAACTTCCCGTTTTTAAGTCCACCATACGTATAAATTCATTTTCATCCACATCTCCGCGTTTTTCCAGAATTATATCCATAAGTTCTCCTCTGAAACACTGCTCGCATGCAAGGGCAAATTCCTTAAGAGCCATTGCCTTCATTCTGCTGGGGAATGGGGATTCCAGAATTGGCAAAAGTGCCAGAGACGAAAACACATCACCGCCTATCAATGCACAGGAAAGACCAAAGTGGGTAAAATCTCGGTCTCGTAATAATTCTCTATCATTTTCTTCCATAAATCTTTCTACCATCTTATGAAAACTTGGTCCTCCTCGTCTTGTATCATCTCTGTCAATAATATCATCATGTATAAGGAGATAATTTTCAACAAATTCCATAGAAAGTGAAGCATTTATTATGGCATCTATATTTTCTCTCCCGGATGCCTTGTAAGCCTCTACCATAAGAATTGGGCGAAGCCTCTTCCCTCCTCTCATAGCAAAATCAATAAGGAGACTATACAATTTTTCGTTATACCAATCGCCTGCTACCCTTTTCTTATCTTCGAGAAATCTAAAAAGCCTTTCATTTATCTTCTTTTTTACCTCTTCCACCTCTTGCTGAAATGACAACATATCTTTTCCTCCAAGAAAAAAGCTAATCACGAATCCGCACGAATTAATCAAATAACACGAATAATTTTAAAAATTAAAAGAAGAAAATTTGTGTAGCCTGCCCCGTTAGATGTTTGCTATCTAACGGGGTGAATACCATTCGTGTGCATTTGTGGTATAATTTCCTATGCAATAAATTAAATTACTTTATCTGGTTGAACAAGCAGCGATTTGTAAACTCTCTCCACCCTATCAGTTATCCTCTTCCAGGAGAATCCAACAGCATATTCTCTACCCCTTCTCCTCATCGTTTCCCGTAATTCCCTATTCTCTGCAAGTCTTACGATGGCGGATGCTATTGCCTGCGAGTTTTGTTTTTCCACGAGTGTCCCCGTATTACTATCCTTTATAACACATCTGTAACCCGGTATAGAGGATGCTACAACAGGTACCCCACTCGCCATAGCCTCGAGAAGTACAATCCCGAAACTTTCGTTCCCGGTCGCAGGACTGCAGAACACATCAGCGGAAGCATAGAATCGGGGAATTTGTGATAGATGGACACATTTTCGTAGAACTATATCATTTGAGTATCTCCTGGGAACCTTAAAACTACCACTGCCAACTATAATAAGTCTTGCATCAGGAACTTGTTTCTTTATTATCGGAAATGCGGAAAGCAGGTACTTCAAGCCCTTTCTGGGTTCGAATCTCCCAATAAAGAGTATATTAAATCTTCCCTTAAATTCCGGCAGAGGCTCAACTTCCAGATTAAACCTATCTATATCCACTCCGTTTGGGATTATTATATACTTGCCGGGAAAAAACGTTGATATAGACTTCTCTGCAATCTTTGAGACAGCTATTCTCGCATCAAGTTTGTTAAAATATTTCATTAAATACCTCTTTGACATCTCATACGCAAGACTCCTGTCGTAAGCTGCGTGAACAGTGATGACATTCCTGGTATCGGAATATTTTAGTGCAAGAATTGGAAGTACGGGCACAAAACTGTGAATATGAATTATATCAAATCCTCTTTTAACCACTTCGTTTACCTGTTTTTGTATATCCCATGTAACTGCAATCTGCGAACGGGAACGATTTGCCATGATAGGTAAAGCCTTTCCAACCCTTACAACTGGGGGAAATCTATTTACCTCATCATCTCCATCCATATGCGGTGCCATTATAGTAACAGTGTGCCCTCTCTTCATTAGTTCACAAGACATATGATATATATGTTCCGAAATACCCCCAAGATGGGGGTAATACACATCTGATACCATCAATATCCGCATATATAAAATAAATCAAATATAAAAATTAACCGCAGAGGTCGCAGAGGCCACAGAGAACACAGATAGCTCAAAGCTTAAATATCAAAATTACCGCCCGGCAGGCATACTACATCTTGAATTTTTGTCCTTTCCGTCGGGAGGTAACTCCCGACGGCACAGAGGGGGTAACTCCCGACGGCATAGAGGGTCGCGTGGTGTCAAGAGTTACCGACCCAGTGGTGTCAGGAGTTACCTCCTGACACAAATTCCTGCAGGCTGGAAAATATAAGATGATCACTGAAATCACGCCCTCCTCAAAAGATAGAGGAAAAATGGCACGCCAAATATTGATGTAACAACCCCGACGGGAAGTTCATATACAGCGATACCCCTCGCAACCATATCTGAAAAAACAAGAAGGATTGCACCCATAATCGCAGAGCCAGGAATAAGAATACGGTGGTCAGGGCCCAAAAGAAGTCGTGTTATGTGCGGAACCATAAGACCTATAAATCCTATTGCCCCGCACATTGAAACAACAAGCCCTACTATAACTGAGCCAAGTATAAATATCTCCCTTTTAAGGCGTTCAACATCCACGCCTATGGAGATTGCTTCTTCTTCTCCAAGGGAGAGAATGTTCAACTCTTGAGAACGAAGCCAGATTATAAAAGAAGCAATGGTAACGATTACCGCAGAAACGACGAAGCCTATAAGAAGTTTTTTGTCCCATATCACTCCAAGCCAACCCATAAGGAGATATATCATCTCATCGAGACTTCTGCCGCCAATTGTCATAAATAGCATAACAAGAGATGACGCAAGTGTGCCACATACAACCCCTGAAAGGAGCAGTGCCTCTCTTTCAAGTCTACCCGCAATTGTAGCCAGCTTTTCTACAACAAATATGGTAACAAGCGCTCCTGCAAATGCAAATATCTGAACAGGCCCGAGACCGGAAAGAATTGCAACAGTGGCTCCAAGGCAAGCCCCCCCCGAGACCCCTATTATATAAGGATCGGCAAGGGGGTTGCGTAACATTCCCTGAAATGCGGAACCGACAATACCAAGCGCACCACCGGCGAATATTGCCAGAATAAGCCTGGGTAATCTCAACTGGGTGACAATAGAAATGGAAGGAAGTGAGGTGCTAGCAAAAAGAGAGATAAGCGATATACAGATGAGCAGGGAAAAAAGAATTAAAAATGTACGAATATTTCTCATAAGGGCGTCAAATAGTAAACAGCAGATTATGTCTCTCCTTAACTTAAGTAGTCAAATCCTATTTTCTGCTTCACTTCCCTTAATGTTCTCTCTGCCAGAACCCCCGCCTTTTTTGAGCCCTCGATTATCACATCCATCACATAATCCTTTTTATCTTTGAATCTCTCTATTTTCTCTCTCACGGGTGTAAGTTCTTTGACTATATTGTCAAATAGTATTCGCTTACAGTCAAGGCAACCTATAGAGGCGTTTCTACACCCTTTTTCAACATATGTAAGTTCTTCTCTGTTGGAAAATGCCTTATGGTAGGATTTGAATATATTGCAGTCATTGGGCTCCCCTGGATCCTGTCTCTTTTTCCTCCTGGTGTCTGTAACTGCAGGTGCGAGTTTCTTCCATATTTCATCTGGTGATTCGTCGAGGTAGATACAGTTACCGAGCGTCTTTGACATCTTGTTTGTTCCATCAAGTCCAAGCATCCTTGGCCTCACAATCTCCTTTGGCTCTGGAAAGGTCTCTCCAAACCTCTTGTTAAATTCTCTTGCAATCTCCCTTGTCAATTCTATATGCGGAATCTGGTCGTCTCCAACAGGCACAAATTCTGCCTTATATATAAGTATGTCTACCGCCATAAGAACGGGGTAGTCCAACAGTCCCATATTTACATTACCCTTCTGCTGGGACGCCTTCTCCTTAAAGGTTGGAACCCTTATAAGTTCTTGTACAGGTGAGATACAGTTGAATATCCAGGTGAGTTCAGCATGCTGGGGGACGAGTGACTGAAGCATTACTATGGATTTTTCGGGGTCTATGCCAGAGGCGAGGAACCCCACGGCACAATCAAAAACTCTTTTCTTTATTTCCTGTGGAGAGAAAGGAACAGTAATGGCGTGATAATCAACTATACCAAAGACACAGTCATAATCGCTCTGAAGTTGTGCCCAGTTCTGTAAGGCACCGAGATAGTTACCTATATGCAGTCTGCCGGTAGGCTGCGCCCCGCTAAAAATCCTCCTTTTCATATGGGAATTATATCACATTATTTAGCCTTTGTCAAGGAAAAAAGTGAGCAGGTTGCGTAACATCTGTGGTTTTTTCTTGACAATTGGATTATTTTACGTTATAATACTTCAAATTCTGAAATATCATCTGTTAAAGGAAGGGGGTTTCAAGAAGCGGTCGAGGCATTTCCCGTAAGGACAGAAAAGAGGAACTAGAAGGCATTGAAAGGTTAAAGACATCCTATAACAAAAGGATGTCTGATTACACAGATTATGGAGAATAGACATCCTCTTACAGAACGAATAATAGCCTGTTGTTATAGAATTCACTCTGAATTAGGGCCAGGATTTAATGAGAAAGTATATCACACTGCTCTGAAATTGGCTCTTAATCGAGGAAGGTTAAATTATGAATCGGTGTAATCAGGTATAATGAACATCATACCAGGGGGAGTTATGAATCCAAGGACTTACATCTTGGTTTGTGTTCTATTTTCTGTATTCTTTTTATGGAATGAAGCGGTCCCTTTCGAGGGAAATGAAGCGGTTATCACTCTCCCGGAGGCAATTGAGATGGCTCTGGAGCACAACGAGGGTATCCTCGGGGCAAGGGATGCGGTGAGAGAGGCGGAGGCGAGCGTGGTTATTGCAAGGTCAGGATTTCTGCCAAAAATAAGTGCTCAAGTGAGCTACACCAGACTTGCAGAACTTCCCGCAATTGAAATGGAGGCACCGAAATATGGCATGATGGAGGTACCTGTATTTGGTCCCATGGGAGATACAATAGGTTTCACTGTTGTGCCCGGTATCGTGGGTACAGATATTATGAAGTACCAGATGGGAGAGACCAAAAATTATGTGGGAAGGACATCACTACAGCAGCCCCTCTTTACCTGGGGAAAGATTTCAAATGGCTATCAAATCGCGAATTTGAATGTAGAAGCATCACAAGAAGATTACAGAAAACAGAAAAATGAATTGGTTTTCAATGTCACAAAATCATTCTATGGTATTCTTGTAATGAGAGAGCTTGTAAAATTGACTGAAGAGGCGTACAAACAGACCGCAAATCACATGGATGCCGTGGAAAAAAGATATAAGGCGGGAGTTGCATCGAACTTCGACCTCTTAAGAGCAAAGGTTCAACTCAAGAATATGGAACCTCAGGTGATCAAGGTCAAAAATGGTTTAGAGCTCGCGAAAACCGGATTCAAGGCACTCCTTGGTCTACCGCAAGACACAATAATCAACTTGGAAGGAGAGCTGGATGTAGATGTGGGGACACAATATATTGTGCCCCTACAGGAGAGTATAGATTATGCTAAGTCAAACCGTCCTGAGGTGAAGGCTCTGGAATTAAGAAAAGAGATGGCGGGCAAGGCACTTGCAATTGCAAAGAAGGCAAACTGGCCCAACATAGCCCTCACCGCAAATTATGACTACAAGAAACCAGTTTACTTCAAGAATGAGTGGGGGACAGATTGGAATATCACAGTTGCTTTACAGATGCCTATATTTACAGGGTTTGGAAATCTTGGAAAAACACGACAGGCAAAGTATCAGTTCTCCCAGGCAGAACATGGACTCAATCTACTAAAGGAAGGCATAGAAATGGAGGTAAGGGCATCTTACCTCCAGCTTGAGGAGGCAAAAAAAATTGTAGAATCTCAAAAAGAAAATATTGCACAGGCAGAAGAAGCGCTTTCAATTGTGGAAGAGAGATATAAACAGGGTCTTGCTACTTCGTTGGAAGTAATGGATACACAGCTTGCCGTGACGAAAGCAAAGACGAACTGGCTCCAGTCACTATCAGATTACTTAATAGCGAAGGCAAAATTAGAAAAAGCAATAGGGAAACAGTAAGGAGTAAACAGTAAGGAGTAAGCAGAGGAATGACTATGGCACATAGCAGGGAATACAAAGGGTTTCGGGATTTGAAGGCATACCAGTTGGCATACAAATTGGCGATGAAGATTTTTGAAGAGACCAAGCATTTCCCCGTCGAGGAGAAATACGGCTTAACGAGTCAAATCAGAAGGTCATCACGCTCTGTTCTTGCTAATATTGCAGAAGCGTGGAAGAAAAGAATTTACAAGAAGGCATTTGTAAATAAATTGATAGATAGCTATGGAGAGGCAGGGGAAACAGAAGTATGGTTAGATATGTCTCTTGATAGTGGTTATCTGGGTAAAGAAAAACATAAATACTTTCTTAACGGGTATGAGGAAGTAGGCAAAATGTTATATGGAATGATTAGTCAACCAGAGAAATTTTGTTCCTGATACTGCTTACTCCTTACTGCCTACTGCTTACTGCCTACTGCTTACTGCCTACTTCTTACTGCTTACTAAAATAAGGGGGAAGATGAAAAAATTAGGCTGGATTACAGTGGTTGTTATTGTAGGAGCTATCGCTTGTCGAATCGTCCAATACTTTAAGACAGGAGAACCCGTAAAATCTGTGACTGAGGTTGCAACTGAGGTAGTAATAGAAGAGGTTAGAAGGGATTACATTGCTCAGACTCTTTCCTATACTGGAAATATTGCAGGTGAAGAACAAGTAACTGTTCACCCTATTGAAGAAACTGGCAGATTGATTAAATATTTGGTTAAAGAAGGGGATGTAGTCAAAAAGGGGCAGGTAATTGCCCTTGTAGATAGGTCTATTAAGGGTATGGAATTTCAATCTGCAAAGATTACATCACCAATATCAGGAATTGTAGGGATGTTATTTCTTGATAAGGGAGCAATGGTGGCGCCGCAGACTCCAATTGCTATGATTGCTGATATAGACAGAATAAAAGTGAAGATTCAGGTCGTAGAAAGAGACTTGCCAAAGGTTCATAAAGGACAATCGGCGGTTATAACAGTGAATGCTTATCCAGATAAAAAGTTTCAGGGTAAATTAAAGCAGCTCTCTCCATTTGTTAATCCGATGACAAAAGCGTCGAAGGGAGAGATTATCGTGCCAAATCAAGAACATCTCTTAAAGCCTGGGATGTTTACGAGGGTAGAATTAATAATAGAGGAACATACCAACACCATTGTGGTTCCCGAAAAAACGGTTATTGAAAAGGATGGCAAGAGAGTCGTTTTTGTTTTGAAAGAAGAGTATGCGGAGATGCGAGAGGTTGAGACCGGTATTGAAAACGAAGGTTCCATTGAAATATTAAAAGGATTAAAAATAGGAGAAAAGGTTATCACCTTGGGTAATTATGGACTCCGGGACGGAGCAAAAGTGAGGGTAAAATGAATCTACCCCAGTTTTCTGTAAATAGAAGGGTTACTATCACTATGGTGGTCCTCATAATAGTCCTCTTGGGATTCATATCGTTGAGTAAACTTGGGCTGGACCTCCTTCCAGATATTGAATACCCTGTTGTAAGTATAATGACAACCTATCTGGGTGTAGCTTCTCAGGAGATGGAAGAGCAAGTAACGAGACCAATAGAAGAATCAGTCTCAATGATAAGTGGGGTAAAATCTGTAAGTTCGAGCTCAGAGGAAGGCGTTTCAGTAGTAATCGTGGAATTTGAGTGGGGAACCAACCTTGATTTCGCAGCACAGGATATCAGGGATAGGATTGGTCTCATTGGGGATTGGCTTCCCGAGGATGTTTCAACCCCTCTGGTCCTTAAATTTGACCTCTCTATGATGCCGGTTGTCTTTTATGGTGCCACGGGTAATTGTAATCTGAAGGAACTTCGTAAAGTCCTTGAAGAAAGGGTGAAAGACAGAATAGAAAGGATAAACGGAGTAGCATCCTGTATGTTAATGGGAGGCCAAGAGAGGGAAATAAATATATCCATTGATAAAGCAAAACTTGTCTCCTATAATCTTGGGCTCACCCAAGTTATATCAGCACTCCGGACAGCAAATTTAAATTTTAGTGCAGGACATATCATCCGGGGATACAAAGAATATTCAATAAGGATAGTGGGAGAATATGAAAGCATTGACGAGATAGGGAATACAATAATAGGTGGTAAACAGGAAAGCCCTATCTATCTCAAAGACATCGCAGAACTCAAAGATACACATAAAGAGATCAGGAGCTATGGAAGAACACAGGGGAAAGAAAGTATCGTGGTGTTCATAACAAAACAGGCTGGATCAAATACTGTAGTAATTTCCAATAAAGTAACCAAAGAAATCGAAAAGATCAAGACTTCCCTTCCTCACAATATACAACTTCATCTGTTTTTTGACCAAGGGGATATGATAAAGAAAATAAGCAAAAGGACCGGGGAAACTGCTCTCTGGGGTGGTATCTTTGCTATTTTGTTTATATTCTTTTTCTTGCGGAACTGGAGACCCACTCTAACCATTGCTCTTGCTATACCATTTTCAATCATTGTGACCTTCATAGCCATTTACTTTGCTGGTTATACTCTCAATCTGATGACTCTTGCAGGAATAGCCCTTGGGGTTGGGATGTTGGTTGATAATGCTGTAGTGGTGATTGAAAACATACATCGGAAAATGGAAGAAGGAAGCGATAGAAAGGATGCTGCAATATATGGAACCACAGAAGTTGGAATGGCAATTACAGCCTCAACACTCACTACTGTCTCTGTATTTGTACCCCTTATTTTTTCTGCTGGCATTGCAGGCAGATTGTCCAGAAGCCTTGCTCTTACAATATCCTTTGCTCTTTTTGCATCTCTCTTTATAGCTTTTACTTTAGTCCCTATGCTCGCATCCACATTATTTAAAAAAAGGAGGGAAATCCCATGGGAGAGAAAGTTTGATAAATTCAGAGGAAAATATGGAAGATTTCTACAATACGCTCTTACCCATAGAAGGAGGACACTTTTAACGACAGTTGTAATATTTATTATCACATTGTGCCTAATTCCTCTTGTAGGTACAGAATTTATGCCCCAAATGGACATACCTTTCTTATCAATAAATGTTACAATGCCCGTTGGAACCTCTCTTGAAGAGACAAATAGAGTTTCCTCCGAACTTGAGAATATTTTTAAGGATATCCCAGAAGTAGAAAATACAAGTTCTTGGATAGGGCTGAGTGAGGCAACGCAATATGATGTGGCGTACGGGTCAATGAGTGCAGGAGTAAATCAGGCTCAGGTGATGGGAAAATTAGTTGAAAGAAATGCTCGTAAAAGGTCTGCCCAGGAGATTATAGAGGAGATAAGAAAAAAGATTCCTCATATAGAAGGAGCAAATATAGAATTTGCTGATATGGGAGGGCAAATGTTTGGAGGTGGAGGCGGACCTCCAATAAATGTAAAGATTTTTGGCAAAGATTTATCCATTCTCAAAAGAATCTCCGAACAAATCGCATCCGAAATAGACGATGTAAAAGGTATAAAGGATATAGATACATCTCTCAGGCAAGGGAAACCAGAATTGCAAGTAAGGATTGATAAAGAGAAAGCGGCTCTATTTGGGTTAACTGTGTATCAGATAGGGCAGGAAGTGAGGACAGCTACTCAAGGTATGGTTGCTTCAAGATTCAGAGAAAAGGGTGAAGAAGTAGATATGTTAGTAGAATTTAGAAATGAGGATGTGAAGGCAGTAAAGGATATTGAAAATATTCCTATTATGACTCCTCCTGGCACAAGTATTCTTTTGAAACAAGTTGCAGAGATAGTTTTAACTGAGGGTCCCGTAAGGATAGAAAGAGAAGAGCAAAACAGGAAGGTCTCGGTTACTGCAAATATTGAGCACAGAGATTTAGGAAGTGTTGTGGGGGATATTGCGAAGAAGGTTGAGCCAATAAAAAAGACCCTTCCATCGGGCTATTCGATAGAATTTGGTGGCGAATATGAACAGATGAAAGAAACTTTCATAACTCTGGGTATTGCCTTCATTCTCGCTATAATCCTTATATATATGGTAATGGCTGCCCAATTTGAATCATTTGTTCATCCATTTGTCATAATGTTTACTATGCCATTAGCTTCCGTAGGGGTAATTTGGGCATTATTTATCACCCATAAGGCAGTATCAATGCCAGCCCTTATGGGAGTGATAATCCTTGCAGGTATTGTAGTAAATAATGCTATAGTATTTATAGACTATACCAATCGTCTACGGAAGAAGGGATTGGAGATATACGAAGCCCTTATATTAGCTGGAAAAACGAGGTTGAGACCCATTCTAATAACCGCTTTTACAACTATTTTAGGAATGTTACCTATGGCACTCAGTCGTTCTGAAGGTTCAGAGATGAGGTCCCCTATGGCTATTGTGGTAATGGGTGGATTATTTGTTTCCACACTACTCACTCTAATAGTTATTCCCATTATCTACACAATTTTTGATGACCTCGCACAGAAACTAAGGGCAAGGACAAAGAGGGTTATACATGGAGATGAAGGATAGAATGGGGATTGTAGCATATCCTTAAGGGAATTTCTTGTTTCTCTCTTCCACCCCGATGTTCTACCTCACGTTCGCATATTTCTTTTTATAATTACCCCGCAAAAATTTAATCGTCCACTTTTCCCTCAAATCTAACATAAAAAAAACTTGACATTCCTTGAGTTTTATGATATAATCTGATACTGTGAAAAATAATACGAAAGAAACCACAGAGGTCACAGAGATAAATCAAAAATCAAAATGTAAATATCAAAATTATCCTCGGGATCCGTATGGACATATTAAAATGTAAAATTTATTCCGGTTGGGCATAAACTGAAGGCTGATTGAGAATCTTTCCTAGAAAACATTTTTGAATTTTGATTTGTCATTTTGCATTTTGATATTTGATTTTTACATTTCTATCTTTTGTGTTCTCTGTGGTTAGGTTTTTTACAATGTCGATCTAAATTGTATCTATGAAATCAGGATTTTGCGCGATACTCGGTAGAGCAAATGTGGGTAAATCCACATTCCTGAACAGGGTTCTTGCCAAGAAACTTTGTGCTGTATCAGACAAACCTCAAACTACACGCCATAGGATTCTTGGCATACTAACCGATGAAAGTTCACAGATAGTTTTTGTGGATACTCCCGGAGTAATCAAACCTTATTACGAACTGCAAAAAGTTATGATAAAGACGGCATTTTCAAGTCTTGCGGGAGCAGATGTAGTAATGGTTATGGTTGAACCATATATTATTGAGGAAGAACTCTTTCATAAGATAAAGGATATTCCTGTAATTGTGGCAATAAATAAAATTGACCTCTTAAAAAAGAGAGATTCTTTATACTCTCTTGTTGGCAGATACGAAGAGATGCCAGACATAACAAAAATCTGTCCCATCTCTGCCCTGACAGGCGAAGGGATAAATACACTACTGGATGAAATAAGAAATCTTCTACCTGAAGGAGAACCATTCTATCCGGAGGATGTGCTCTCAGATAGAGACGAACGATTTTTTTGCAGTGAAATTATAAGAGAGAAACTTTTTAAAACCTGTGGTAAAGAAATACCATACACAGCAGCAGTGGTCATAGACGAGTTTATAGAGAGAGAAAAGGGGAAAACATATATAAAGGCTATAATGTATGTGGATAAAGAATCTGCAAAGGGTATAATTATAGGCAAGAGTGGCGAAAAATTAAAGAAAATAGGTGGCCTTGCAAGAGCGGAGATAGAATACTTTATTGCAAAACCTGTCTATCTGGACCTGTGGGTTAAAGTTCGCAAAGGATGGAGAAAAAATATAAATGATATAAGGGAGTTTGGATACACAAGTTAGAAAATAGCCCACAGAATACACGGAATACACTGAAGAAATAAATGAAAAATAAATCCCGTGGTCTCCGTGTCCTCCGTGGGAGATAAGATTAACCAAAATGCAAGAATACGAAGCAGTCATAGGAATGGAGCTTCATGTTCAACTCAAAACAAGGACTAAACTCTTTTGTTCTTGCCCAGTTGAGTCTGAAAGCGAAGCCAATACACTTGTATGTCCTATCTGCGCAGGGTTTCCCGGAACTCTTCCTGTATTAAATGAAGAGGCGGTAAAACTTGCTGTGCGTACTGCTCTGACACTTGGATGCAAAGTAAATAAAATGTCTGTCTTTTCAAGGAAAAACTATTTCTATCCCGACCTACCTAAAGGTTATCAGATAACGCAATATGAACATCCGTTGGCAGAAGAAGGAAAGTTAATAATAGGAAATAGAAATATAAGGATAAGGAGGGTCCACCTTGAGGAAGACTCAGGAAAACTTATACATACAGAAGATACAACCCTTATCGACCTCAACAGAGCAGGAGTTCCACTTGTAGAGATAGTCACCGAGCCTGATATTCACTCTCCAAAAGAGGCATATAGTTATATAACAAAATTAAGGGAAATCTTAAGATATATTGGTGTATCAAATGCGGATATGGAAAAGGGTGAACTCCGATGCGAGCCGAATGTATCTGTTCACCGTAAAGGAGAACCTCTCGGAACAAGAAGGGAAATAAAAAATCTAAACTCAATAAGACAGGTAGAGAATGGAATAAAATATGAGATAGAACAACAGATAAATTCACTGAAGAAGGGAAGACCTGTAGAACGGGCAACTCTCCTCTGGGATGAGAAACAAAAAGTAACAAAAGTGATGAGAAGGAAAGAAACAGAAGAGGATTACAGGTACTTTGATGAGCCTGATCTTCCACCGCTCTGTATATCAGATTCTTTCCTAAAGGAACAATGGAATTGTATAGGAGAACTCCCTGATGAAAGGAGAGAGCGAGTGCGTAAACAGTATGGATTGGCTCAAAATGACGCAGACACCCTCGTCTCAAGGAAACTTCTGGCCGATTATTTTGAGGATGTAACGAAAATAACAAAAGATGCAAGACTTACAGCAGGTTTTATACTCGTGGAACTGCTCGGCTTTCTGAACGAAAATAGTATAAGGATCGAAGATAATCCCATCTCTCATACGAGCCTATCCGAACTTATCTCTCTCATGAAAAAAGGCGTCATAACCAGAACGGTTGCGAGAAATATACTACCAAAGATAACCAAAGGACAGTCTCCGATGAAAGTTGTTAAACAGCTTGGTCTTGAGAAAATGGAGGAAAAAGAGGAAATGGAGAAGATTGTACAGGGTGTTCTGAATAAATATCCAGATGAGGTTAAAAGATACAAAGAAGGCAAAAGTGGACTCTTTGGTTTCTTTGTGGGAGAGGTTATGAAGGCAACGAGAGGAAAGGCTAATCCGAACATTGTAGGCGAACTACTGAAAGAGCGGCTAAGTAAAATTTAAACCACAGAGACCAAGCCACTGATTGCACTGATTAGTTAGATTTCAGATTTTAGAAGGATACTATACCCTACGACGCTACGACTCTATGACCCAATGACTCAATGACCAAATAACCTAATGACCTAATAACTATGTTAATCTGCGTTAATCTGCGTCCAATTCTCTTTTTGTTTCTCTGTGTACTCTGCGGTTAAAATTATGAAGAAGATTACACGAAGAAAATTTATTAAGTTTCTGGGAATTTTTGGCATTTTCCTTTTTATTCCCAAAATCAAGCTGAGAATAAAGGGGAAAAGGGTTACGAAATCCGAACTTCGCAAAAAACATAATCTTGCAGGATAGTTTTTTTCTTGCAATTCTGCAAATTTTATGTTATAATACCTCTGCCTTTAGAAACAAACTTGGCCCACGGAGGACACTGACATAAAAAACAAAATTTTTCAAATTTAACCTCGAGATGACACAAGCGGAATGAATAGAATCTTGGGGTTTATTTAAAAAAGCAAAGTTTTTGAAATACATTAAGTTCCGTGTATTTCGTGTTTTTCGTGGGGAACTTCTTTTTCTGACTTGGTGCCTTCGTGGTTAAGCTTTTGGGTTTTCCTTTAACATGAGGAGGAGATATGCGTGGAGTGCCCAGCATAATGGTAGTCCTGCTGATGCTCGCTGGATGTGCGTCACAGGAGATGACATCTGGTAAGATTTACATGCAACAGGAGGACTGGGACAAGGCAATTGAGTTCTTTTCTCAAGAAGTACAAAAGAATCCAACAAATGCAGAGGCGTATATGTGGCTTGGCAGAGCATATACCCAGAAAAGAGAATATGAAAAGGCGTCAGACTGTTTTAATGAAGCGAGAAAAATAAATCCGGATATAATAACAGAAAAAGAGAGATTGTTTATATGGGGAGTATACAATGCCGCCGGAGAACAAGCGACGACTAAAGAGGACTATGCCAGAGCTATTTCCTATCTCACAGAATCTCTTGAACTGGAATCCGACTCTGTGATTACATACACCTATCTGGCTTATGCATACTCTAAGATGCAGGATACAACGAATACAATAAAAAATTACACTCTTGCTATTGAGAAGAACCCATCTGGTATCGCTACAAGAACGCAATTCGCTCTATATTATATGGAAATAAAAAACTACGAGAATGCAACAAAGGTGTTCAAAGAAGTAGTAGATATTGATTCCCTCAATAGTGATGTATTATATCATATGGGCGTTTGCTATACTTATTTGGAGGATTTTGATAATGCCGAAAATTGTTTTAAAAAAGTAATTGAAATTGATCCAGCCAATGAAGATGCTTATTTCAATCTTGCTATGACACTGATACGGAAGAAAGATATGGACGGTGCAAAGGTAACTCTTGAGAAAGCGGTGGAAATAAACCCAGAGGACGCAGAGGCATATTCATTCCTTGGCTCTATATATCTGCAGGAAAAGAAATATAATGAGTCAATTGATGCATATACAAAGGCAATTGAGTTACATCCAGATGACCCTATTCTATACTATAACCGTGCCTCTGCATATTTCGGATTGGGAGAGACCAAAAAACAGAAAGCAGATGAGACGAAGGCAAAGGAGTTAGAGAAGAGTGAGCGATGATTCCATTAAGGGATAATATACCGGCAAAAAAGTTTCCTTTTGTAACATATCTCCTGATTCTCATAAATGTCGCTCTTTTCATATATGAACTTACTCTTGGAAAATCTGCAAATATATTTGTCAGCAGGTATGGATGCGTTCCTTATGAAATAACACGAGCGAGAGATATTGAGCCTTACATAGGTATTCCTGTATATTTTACACTTCTCTCGTCTATGTTCCTGCACGGTTCCTGGTGGCATCTTGTTGGCAATATGCTCTTTCTCTTTATATTCGGCGACAATGTAGAGGACTGGTGGGGACACAGAAGATACATCTTGATGTACATCTTATTCGGACTCATTGCAGCGCTCTTGCAGATACTTGTATCGCCCAACTCCAGAGTGCCATTTATCGGTGCATCCGGTGCAATTGCGGGTGTTATGGGGAGTTATTTTTTTCTCTATCCACATGCAAAGGTAAATGTAATTTTTATATTCTTCTTCTTTATACGAATTGTGTGGATACCCGCATTTCTATTCCTCGGCTTCTGGATATTATTACAGATTTTGTACGGATTTCTCACTCCCCCTTCGGCTTCAAATATCGCGTTTTTTGCCCATATAGGTGGTTTCTTTGGGGGTCTCCTCCTTACCCGCCAGGTTGTAAAAAGGAGACTTATTGGGTGGAGATAGTAATATCAAATATCAAATAGTAAAAATTAAAAATCTCAAGATGATAAATCTTAAATCCGAAATCCTAAATTCTAAACAATATTTAAATTTCAATTCTCAAAATTCCAAACATGTTTTGAATAGATGTCTGTCGACAAGCAAGATTGGAATTTAGAATTTGGAATTTGTTTAGGATTTAGAAATTAGAATTTAGAAATTTTGTGTCTTTATATGTATCTTTGATTTTTGATATTGTTTGTTATTTGGTGCTTGGTTATTGGAATTTGGATAAAAAGATGGGGGGTTTTATGAGTATAATAAAAAAAATTTACGCGAGGGAGATACTTGATTCAAGAGGCAACCCCACAGTAGAGGTAGATTGCTGGCTTGAGACCGAGATAATGGGCAGGGTGCAAGTTCCATCAGGTGCATCCACAGGAGAATATGAGGCACTGGAACTCCGTGATAATGATAAGAACAGATACGAGGGCAAGGGTGTCCTGAAGGCAGTTGAAAATGTTAATCAGATTATAGCAAAAGAGATTATTGGTATGGATGCTCTGTATCAGAGCGAATTAGATCGTAAGCTAATAGCACTTGATGGAACGGAGAATAAATCAAACCTTGGGGCAAATGCAATACTCGGGGTATCACTTGCCGTCGCTACCGCAGAAGCGAACGAACTTGATATTCCTCTATTTAGATATCTTGGGGGCGTAATACAGGGAATAATCCCGGTGCCTATGTTGAATGTAATAAATGGCGGGATGCATGCGGATAACAACCTTGATATTCAGGAATTTATGATAGTGCCTGCAGGCGCCCCTACATTCAAAGAAGCAATGAGGATATCCAGCGAGACATTCCATACCCTGAAAAAACTTGTGAAGAAGAAGGGTTATTCCACGAATGTGGGAGATGAGGGTGGATTTGCTCCAAATCTATCAAGAAACGCAGAGGCAATAGAACTTATACTTTTGGCAATAGAAAAGGCAAATTATAAACCCGGTGAGGATATATGGATTGCTCTGGATGCTGCTGCGTCTTCATTTGAAACCAAAGGGATATACAAGTTCGAAGGAAAGGATGTGAAGAGTGAAGGTATTATAGATATATATGAGAACTGGTGTAAAAAGTATCCTATTATCTCTATAGAAGACGGCCTTTCTGAAAACGACTGGCAAGGATGGACAAAACTTGTAAAAAGACTTGGGAAAAAAGTCCAGATTGTTGGCGATGATATCTTCGTTACTAATGTAAAAAAGTTAAAAAGGGGAATTAAAGAAAAGGCAGCCAACTCCATACTCATAAAATTGAACCAGATAGGTACACTTACAGAGACACTTGAGGCGATAGATGTAGCAAAGAAAGCAGGCTTTACTGCAGTCATTTCACATCGCTCAGGAGAAACTGAAGGCGTGATAATATCTCACCTTGCCGTTGGAGCAGGCACAGGGCTCATAAAATCTGGTGCACCTTCAAGGAGTGAGAGAGTAGCGAAGTACAACGAACTCATGCGGATAGAAGAAGAACTTGGAAGCGGGGCAGAATATCCCGGTTATCTCGCATTCTACTCCATTGGATAAAGACAGTGATCGGTTATCAGTCTTCGGTGAACTCAGCCGAACCGTGATCGGGTTATCAGGTCTTTCACAAGGATCTCTTACAATCTCTTTAGTTCCCTGTTGAAAAAGAAATTGACAGGGATTGTAAGAGAAAAAGATATTTTCAGAAAAAACAATTTCTTCTCTGTTTAAAACTGTATAAAAAATAGGCACAAATTAAATTTGTGCCTACAACTCTACAGCGTAAATCAGTGTCAAAAAAACAAAAATTTGTGGGGGCGGGATTCGAACCCGCGACCTTCAGGTTATGGGCCTGACGAGCTACCACTGCTCTACCCCACGATGAATGTATTATAACACAGAAAATCCCATTTGTCAAGAAAAAAATTCAAGGCAAAAGGAGAAAGGGGGAAAGAAGGAGATAGAGAAAAAGAAATTAATTTTAGAAGAGTTGACCAACCGCATCATTAAAGCCTGCATAAATGTCCACACCCAGCTTGGACCTGGTTTTTTGGAGAGTATATATCACAAAGCTTTGGAAATTGAGCTAAAGAAACAGGGACTTGAATTTGAAACAGAAGAAGAATACAAGATCTTCTACGACGGAATGGAAGTGGGAACTCACCGATTAGATTTGTTGGTCGAGGATGCGGTTATTGTTGAATTAAAGACAGTGGAAGAGATACATAAGAAGTATTACGCACAGCTGCAATCTTATTTAAAGGCAACAAATAAGCCCGTAGGTTTGTTAGTCAATTTTGCCGATTTTAAAATAGATATACGAAGAGTAGAGTTAAAGAGACAAGGAGAAAGGAATTCAGGAGAAAAGGGGAAGGGGGAGAAATGGGGAAGTTTAAATAATTTAGGTTTTTTTTCCTTTTCATAACTTCTCTCTTTCTCCTGAAAGACCCAAAGGTATGAATGAACTTGTTTCCATAATTGTCCCCGCATACAATGAGGAGGAGAACATACCACTTCTTGTCGATGCGGTGGATAGTATGATAAAGGAGAGCGATCTTCACTGTGAACTCATAATAGTGGACGATGGGAGTGAGGATGAGACTTATATAAAGGCGGTAGAAGCCCGAAAAAACCATAATTTCATAAAAGTAACCCGTCACAAGAGAAGAATGGGTGTTACAGAGGCTCTTCTTTCTGGTTTTAAGATGGCGGAAGGGGATATTTTCGTATACTTTCCCGCTGATCTACAATATGCCTCTGAAGACATTTCAAAGATGGTTGAGAAAATACAGGGGGGTTATGATATCGTATGTGGTTGGAAGGTTGGAAAATATAATAAGAGATTTGTGTCTAATATTTATAACGCACTTTCAAGAATATTATTTCGCGTTCCAGTCCATGATTTGAATTCAATAAAGGCATTCAAAAGGGAGATCATCAATGAGATACCCTGGCGTAAGGACTGGCATCGTTATATGGTAGTAATGGCTTACGAACAGGGCTTCAATGTGGGCGAGGTCAGAGTAAACCTCTATCCGAGGAGATATGGTAAGTCAAAGTTCGGTGGACCAGGAAGGGCAATCATAGGTGTTCTTGACCTCATTGCAGTAAAATTCCAAGTTTCATTTATGCGTAAGCCGATGTTGTTCTTCGGTTCAATTGGCGGAATTTTACTTCTTGCAGCACTTATTGTGGGTATTATCGCACTGTATATGAGATTTGGGCTTGAACGAGGTTACAGACCCCTTATCTATCTGGTTATTTTCCTCGGGTTGAGTGGACTTATCCTATTTATTTTTGGTTTCCTTGCTGAGACAATTGCTGGTATCAAAGATGAGATAAGACAATTAAAAAGGAGTAACAAGTAACATGAGAGTCCTGATCGATGTGAATCATCCTGCCCATGTGCATCTTTTTAAAAATCTATCTCGGGAATTAGAAAAAAGAGGACATGAAGTTCTCTGGGCTGCCCGTCCCAGAGGTCCAGTTGGTCCACTATTGGAGAAATACGGATTTAACTACAAAATGCTTACCTCTGCCAAACCAGGGTACATAAATATGGTAACAGAACTCATAGAGCGTGATTGTAAAATCTACAAGCTTGTCAAGATATTCAAACCTACAGTAATGCTTGGAACTTCAGTATGCATTTCTCATGTTAGCCGTGTAACTAAAGCACACTCAATAGTTTTTAGCGAAGATGACGCCGATGTAGTAAGAACTTTTGTTGCTCTTTCTTATCCTTTTGCAGATACAATATGTACTCCTGATTGCTTAAAGGATGATTTTGGGGGGAAACACATAAAATATCCCAGTTATCATGAACTTGCTTACTTACATCCTGATCATTTTTCACCAAACCCGGAAGTACTCAAGAAATTGGGGTTGAGTGAAAATGATAAATACTTTATAATAAGATTTGTGGCTTTCCGTGCAGATCACGATATAGGACAATCTGGCATTACTTATACTGCAGGAAAGAAGCTCATTGATGAACTATTACATTACGGAAAAGTATTTATAACCTCTGAGCGTGCATTGCCTTCCGAGGTTGAGAAGTACAGAATTCATATTTCACCCTGGGAACTACACAACGCTTTATATTATGCAACAATATGTATTGGTGACTCACAAACAATGGTAGCAGAAGCGGCTGTCTTGGGAACTCCAGCAATCAGGTGTAATACATTTGTTGGCAGAATTTCTTATCTTGAGGAATTAGAGCATAAATATGGTTTGACTTACGGATTTTTGCCTAAAGACGAAGATAAAATGTTTGATAAAATTACAGAACTTCTAAAGAAACCCAATTTGAAAGAGGAATGGCAAGAGAAAAGAAAAAGGATGTTAAAGGACAAAATTGATTTAACAGAGTGGATGGTGGATTTTGTAGAGAATTATTTTGAAAGTTTTAAAAAATATAAACAAGAGACATAGTATGGATCTTCTAAAGTGTTACAAGAATCAAAAAGTCGTAATAACTGGTGGCTTGGGAATGCTTGGAAGTACCATTGCTCATCTATTGGTCGATTCTGGCGCAGATATCACACTTATAGATTCAATGTTGGAGCCTTATGGCGGTAATCTCTTTAATATCTACGACATAAGAGATAAAGTGACGGTAAATTTCTCTGATATCAGAGATAAAAATTCTCTAAAATATTTACTAATAAACAAAGATATAGTTTTTAACTTAGCTGCACAGGTAAGTTATACGGAAAGTCTATATGATCCATATACAGATTTAGAGATTAATTGTTTAGGTCATTTAAACGTTCTGGAAACATTACGCAAGTATAACCCAAGTGCAAAAATTATTTTTTCAGGATCAAGGTTAGAATATGGGAAAATTCATTCTAACCCTGTGAGAGAGAATCATCAAATTGTCCCAGAAAGTATCTATGCAATACATAAATATACAGCAGAACGTTATTATCAAATTTATCATACTATTCATAACATCGATGCAGTATGTTTCAGGATCTCAAATCCATATGGCCCCCGACAACAGATGAAGCATTCACAATACGGTATAGTTAATTGGTTTATCAAAATGGCCATGAATGGCGAAAAAATAAAAATATTTGGCAAGGGAGAACAAATAAGAGATTATATATACGTTGAAGAATTAGCAAAAGCCCTAATTTTAGCAGCAATTAACAAAAACACAGCTGGAGAGGTCTATAATGTTGGCTCTGGATATGGTGTGAAATTTAAAGATATGGTAAGAACTGTAATCGAAGTTGTAGGGAAAGGCAACTACGAATTTGTTGAATGGCCTGATGATTATAAAAACATTGAAACCGGAGACTTCATAGCAGATATATCCAAATTACAAAAATGTATAGACTGGGAACCAAGCACTGACTTGCGTTCAGGGATTAAAAAGACATATAAATATTATAAAAAATACCATAAATGGTATTGGGACTAATTTTCGGAAAAATTAAAATGTAAAAGGTAGCCAAATGTATGAATCTTTAGCACGCAAGTTAATTTTCCCAATTGGTGATAGGCTATTGGGGACACACATAATACCTACATTGAAAGAAATAGAAAAGAAACAGTGGTGGCCGCCCGAGAAAATCCAGGAAGAGCAAAATATGAGATTGCAGGAACTAATCAATCATTCTTATAAAAACGTTCCGTATTGGAGAAATTTGTTTGATAGTTTGGGCCTGAAGCCGAATCATATTCAGACGAAAGAGGATTTACAAAAATTACCAATTTTGACTAAGGAGACAATAAGAAAGAATATAGATTCTATGCTTGCTCAAAATTTCACTAAAAAAATTTTCATAGAACAACATAGTAGTGGGTCAACTGGAGAACCTCTGAGATATTATCTTGACAAGGAAGGCATTAGTTGGTGGGTGGCTTCAATGATGCGGTTCTGGAGATGGGCTGGATATGATTTCGGCAAAAAATGGATCAGAATACAGTTGTGGCCTAGAGATAAACTTTGGCAGAGATTATTTGATAGATTCACCAGATGTACATACATTCCAACATATAAGCTCAATGAGGAAAGCATAGAGCGAGCTATATTTTTAATTCAAAAAACAAGACCTGAGATAATACGGGGTTATACTGGAGCAATCTATCTTATTGCTAAACACATGAAAGAAAAAGGAAACGGGAAATTTAAAGTGAGAGCGGTAATCACTACCAGTGAGACTTTATTCCCCCATTATCGCCAAATAATAGAGGAACAATTTTGTTGCAAAGTTTACGATACCTATGGGGGTGAAGGTCTTTCAATTGCTGGACAATGTGAAAAAGGAAATTATCATATCGATGATAACAATGTAATTGTTGAATTTACAAAAGATGACGGGACTCCAGCTAAACCAGGTGAATTGGCTAATATTATTGTTAATAGCTTGCATAATTATTCAATGCCGTTCATTCGATACAAAATACAGGATGTGGGAATACCCTCAGATAGAATTTGCAGTTGTGGCAGAGGACTTTCTACAATGGAGTCGATTGAAGGAAGAGACGCTGATATTATAAGAACCCCTGATAGTAGGTACTTGACGGTTCAATTCTTTGTGGTGCTTTTCGAAAACGAGGAGGGAATCGACCAATTCCAAGTAATCCAGGAAGTTCTAAATGAAATCACCATTAAAATTGTTAGAAATGATACCTTCTCTGACAAGAATGCAGATCACATAATAAACACTATAAAGCAAAGCGGAGGACAGACATTAAAAGTGAATCTTGAATTTGTTGATGAAATCCCTTTGGCACCATCGGGGAAGAGAAGATTTGTTATCTCTAAAGCTTAAAGAGATTATCTATGAAGGCGTTAAACACCAGCAAACCAAAGATATTAATAGTTGGCAGCTATCCTCCTCCTTATGGTGGTATCGCGGTTTTGGTAAAAGAAACTCTGAATTCAAGATTGAAAGATAAATATGATTTAATTCACTGTCGCACAGGCTCCAGGGACGTTACAGTTGCTCAAGAAGAAACCTGTATACGATCGATTATCAGACTAATATATGACCACTTATCTTTAATTTATCTCTTAGTAAAGCATTCACCAAGAGTAGTCAATCTTTATTCTCCCGCCTTTTTAGGATTCTGGAGTAAATCTATCCTTGCAATAGTCTCAAAATTATTTGGCAAAAAGACGGTGATTCATATTCACAGTGCTAAGTTCGATAGTTGGTATAATAATGCCTCTCAGACCAAAAAATGGCTGATTAGGTTTTTACTTAACCGAGTTGATATTATAGTTATTGAGGGTGAAATATGGAAAACATTCTTCAAACAGATAGTTCCTGAAAGTAAATTAGTTATAATACCCAACTGTGTTCATTTGTCCAATTTTAAAAAGACAAAAAAATCCAAACGCGAAAATAAAATCTCTGTTTTATTTCCGGGTTCATTATGTGAGAGAAAAGGTGTTTTTGACATCCTTAAAGCTATTCCACTTGTTGTTAAGGAAGAAAAAAATATAAAATTCATCTTTGGTGGTTGCAGCTCTAACGAAGAAGAAATCAAAATACTGGAGATTATTAAAAGCCAACACCTTGAAAATTACACTGCTTTTATTGGTGAATACACGGATAAGAATAAATCTGAAATATATGGCAGTGCTGATATTTTCATATTACCTTCTTATGCTGAAGGGTTACCTATTTCTATGTTAGATGCAATGGCGTTGGGTTTACCAATAATATCTACAAGAGTTGGTGCAATACCAGAAGTTATAGATGATAGAGTCAATGGATTTCTTATAGAACCAGGTGATTACAAAGCTCTAGCAAAGAGAATACTTATTCTAACTACGGATAGAAATTTAAGAGAAAAAATGGGTAAAAACAATATCGAGAAGATAAAGAAAAATTACGACTTTTCAATTATGGTTAAGAATTTCGATGAGTTACAACAAAGACTGCTTAAAGAGAATAGAAAATAACAAAGATACACATTATTGGGAAAAAAGAGAGAAGGCACCTGCTGATTGGTATTATTATAAGCCTTATTTAGCAACTTGTATTAAATATAGCAACCCAGGTAAGATTTTAGATGTAGGTGCTGGAATGGGTGGTTTTACAGAATGTTGTGCTCGCTTTGGTTTAGATTGTGTTGGATTGGAGGGCGATGATTGGGCAGTCAAACAAGCTAAGAAAAGATATGACATGGATATTCGACAACACTTTCTTGAGTATAAATTACCGTTTAATGACGGAGAATTCAGTGTAATTTTCTGTAGTCAAGTAATCGAACACTTGTCTGAAAAGACAGCAAAGTTTGCATTGAAGGAATTTTATAGAGTCTTATCGGATGGGGGAACACTGTTTATTCATTCGCCCTGTTATTATGTTAGAGAGGCCCGGATTGACCCAACGCATATAAATCTATATATACCAAAAAGGCTTTGTCATGAAATTATTGAGGCTGGGTTTAACATTGTTATACCAATGACTTATCCACGGGGCGTTATTGGGGGGAGCGTGGTAACAAAAGCTATCATGACAATTTTATTTGTATTGTTCCCTTGCGACAGGTTAGCCGGTAATAGTAGCTTGATGGCTAAGAAAACTTCTGATAAGGAAATAAAAATCTTTTCTCCGCGATATTTTCACATTCAAAGAATTATTCATTGGTAAATTTTATTTGTGTATAATGCCTCGCAAGAGAGATATATCTTCTGTGTTAATAGTCTTAAAACATAATAGTCCCACTACTAATATTGCTAATCCTATAAATAGTAAAATAAAGTGTGGTATTAAACTTACTCCAAGATTTAATAGTAAGTATACAAAGAGCACTAAAAGGATAAGTTTTATGAAAGTTTGTGAATGAAGTCTTATTTTTAAGAGTCGTTTTTGCAAAAATATTATCATGCAAAAGCTCAAAATAAGTGAGATACCTGTAGCTATTGCAGCTCCCACAATGCCATATTTAGGTATCAAAATACAGTTAAATGCAAAGTTAATTATAAGAGTTATACTACTGAGTTTCAGAGCAATATCAGGTCGTCCTATACTGCTGCTGACTGCACTCCCAACAGAGCCTGTTGTTCCATAAAATATCATGCTGAACAGTAGTATTTGACAGGGTAAGACAGCGTTTATAAATTCTATTTTCCCCGGATAAATAATGGCAATAATATCTTTGAAGAAAAAAGAAAGCAAAATGGCCACCACTGATAAAATAATAAATGAATATTTCATAACAGTATTAACTAAATCTTCAATCTTTTGGAAACTCCTATTATAATAGAACTCAGTAATAGTAGGATTGGTCACTCGTTGGACAGCGGATGGAAAAATCATTAATCCCCTGGCAAACATAATGGCAGCTGTATAAATGCCCACATCCCTGTCCATTAAAAAGTAGCCAATCAACAGCAAATCGATTTTTGAATTCAATTGTCCAATCATTCCCGAAAAGAGCATGGGGGTCCCAAATCTTACGAGTTTTATAGCAGTTTTTCTAAATCCAGTAAAGTCGAATCTAAAGTGTCTACGACATACTATGAGGAGAATAAAAAATAGCAATAACTCGGCGATGGGAAATGCAAATATGATACTTTGAATTGTATGAAAGGCATTGTAAAAAATTATTGTGAATATCAGTATGAAAATATAGCGTAGACTCTCAATTATAGCATATTTTTTCATCTCTCTCAATCCATTGAGAAATCCTATTAGACTTTTGTTTACAATGAAGAATACAAAAGTTAATGCAATTACTCTAATACACTCCTTTAGTTCGGGCATCTTGAAGACATTTGCAAGCAAGGGCGATAATATGAAAATGATACCAGCAAAACAAATTCCAGACAAAAACGTCAATACAAATCCTGTTGTAACAAATCGATTGGTTTTATCTATATCCCCCTTATATTGTGCAGTATACTTGGTTATTGCGCTGTGGATACCAAATGATGCAATAATGGATGTAATCAGGAGAATGGTTAATGTCATTGAGTAAAGTCCCAATCCTTGCGCTCTGAAGAAATTACCCACAATAATATTCAGAAGCATACCGACGACAATGACTATGATAGAGCTGGAAAGTGTCCAGCCCACATCCTCTGCAAATTTTCTGATTGGCTTATTCGTCATTTGATGTTAGTTTAAAGGAGCTAAAATGCAACCCTCATTATAACACGATTATAACACGGGGATGGAGAAAAGTCAAGGGGAAAATTTGCACTTTGGCAGATAGATATTGGCGGTATGTACATAATCTCTTCTAATAAACAGCAAAAATTTTTGAGGGTTCGTTTTTTTTCTACGACTGGAGCGATCATTGGCTGGGGAAAAACCGATGGATGAAAGGATATTTTAAAATGAAGATTAACTCCGGAAAAGTTATAAATGCGGGGTAAAATTATGGCTAAGGAAAAAAGAAAAAGGGTAACCGAGAAACTGTCTGAGGGATCACATTTAAAGTTATCCGATAGTATTTTAAATAAGATATTCATTGCTATCTTTTTCATCCTACCCCTAATATACTTTGCTCCATTTCTATCCGGCAGCAAGATGATAGCGGGTTCTGACTGGCTTTTATCCGGCTATATTCCCGCAAGGTGGCTCACAAATTGTATAAAACACTATGAAGGTGGTCCATTGTGGAATCCAAATGTCTTTGGTGGACTTCCTATGGGTAATCCCTATAGTCTTTACACACTCTTTTATCTGGCTCTACCGGTTCATATTGTATTTACATATTCCTTTGTCCTTGCAATATTCCTTGCAGGACTGGGAATGTACCTGTATCTGAAAGAATTGAGGTTCCCCATTCTCATCTCATTTCTCGGCGGCATAGCATATATGTTTTGTGGTTCACTTCTTTCCACACCATATGCAGGACATCTTGGTAAGTCTTTAGCCTCTGCTCTATTTCCATTTATCCTTCTATTTCTACATAAAGGACTTACAAAACACAACTTCATATATTTTCTGATTGCGGGTGCACTTGGGGCTCTTTCTGCAACCCACGCACACTTCCAGCTCACATATTATGCGGGAGTGGTGTGTGCCTTTTATTTACTCTTTCACCTCATCTGGCAAAGAAAGGAAAACAAAATCAAGGGGACTGCCAAACTTATAATTTACTCTATCTTTGCACTTATTTTAGCCGGAGGACTGGTATCAATACATTATTTACCAATATTCAGTGATTTCGGGTGGGGGTCAAGAGGTGGGTTGGAGAGGGGCTATGCGTTTGCAACCTCTTGGTCAGTTCCAACCTCTGAACTTTTAGATTTATTAACCCCTCACTTCTCGGGATTGTTAAATAATTACTGGGGAGAGAATTATTTCAAACTGCATACAGAATACCTTGGTATACTTCCACTTCTTTTAGCTCTCATTGGAATAGCAGTTAAGTACAGGAAAAAATATGTTAGATTCTTCATTGGACTTGGTGTGATTGCAACACTATTTGCACTCGGTGGACATACCCCATTTTACAGAATACCTTATTACCTTCTCCCCAGAGTAAATAAGTTCAGGGCTCCATCAATGGCGTTTTATCTTGTTGCATTTTCTGTTATAGTCCTTGCAGCATATGGAATAAAGGCAATAATAGACCAGAGACAGGAGACCAGAGACAAAAGACCAAAGACAATAGACCGAAGACAAAAGAATCTTGCTATTTATCTTCTTACAATATTTGGTATTGTCGCCATTTTTACACTTGTTTGCTCGGTCGGGAAGGAATCTATCCTTTCTTTTATGAAAGGACACTTCCAACCAATTTTGATGAACCAGTATGGGCCACAACTCATACAGCAAAAGATACAAAATTTCTATCAAAATTATCCCTATTTCCTCAACGGACTGGGCAAGGCACTCTTCTTGATAGCCCTGAATTCTGTTCTCATTATTCTCCTGGCGATGAGAAAGTTAAAACTCCCAGCATGGATACTAATGGTAACACCCATTCTAATATTTGACCAGTGGAGTATTGAAAAACACTTTTTAAAGAGTGTGTCACATCCAAAGGTATATTATGCACCCGACAGCGTTGTGAATTTTCTTAAAAAAGATAAAACACTCTATCGGGTATTTCCCTTTAACTACGAACATACAACCGATTCTTATCTTACTCTGTATAATATCCAGAGTTTGGGGGGGTATGTATCCAATCCCGGTTGGAGATATCAGAAACTTATTGGTGCTGGCGAGAGTGTTATGTTTAATCCCCGTAATCTGATAATATATCCTCATCTCCTTGATGTACTGAATGTAAAGTATATTATATCCTATACACTTCCAGATGATATATCAAGATATGATGAAAAGACTCAAGGTTACATACGAGAATTGAGAAACTATCTCTCGCAGTTTAAAGAGGTTACGAGAGGAGGAAAATACAGTGTGTATTTAAATACTAACTACATTGAAAGGGCATTTATAGTAAAAAACTATAAAATATTTGATAATCTTGACTCTCTTCTTTCGTTTATGCTTGCTCCTTCCTTCAATCCGAGAGAAGTTGTTCTTCTTGAAGAAGAGCCAGAGGGCAATTTCCAATTTCCAATTTCCAATTCCCAATCTCAGAAGGATTTGGAAGAAGTGCACATTAGAGAATACGGTCCTAATAAGATTATATGTGAGACTGCACTTGAATCTCCGGGTTTCCTCGTCCTCTCTGAAAACTGGCATCCTAACTGGAAGGCTTATGTTGATGGAGAAGAAGAGAAAATATATATAGCAGATTACACATTGCGCACAGTCTATCTACCTGAAGGAAAGCATGTTGTGAGATTTGTATATGTATCAAAGGCATTTAAGATTGGCTCTATTATTTCCATTCTTTCTCTTATATTCTTTGTTGGGGTCGTGGTGTGGTGGGGAATATCAAAACGCCGATACCGTGAAAAATGAAAGAAACCATGTATTTGAACCACAAAGGGCACAAAGAGAAGCTACTTATTCTTATAAACTTTGCGTTCTTTGTGAACTTTGTGGTTAATTATAGAATAAAAAGGAGGAAGCGTGGGCGTTAAATTCGTCTCAATGGGGAGATATCTCCCTGACAAGGTTCTAACAAACTTTGACCTTGAAAAAATGGTGGACACATCAGATGAATGGATAAGAACCAGAACCGGCATAAAGGAACGAAGGATTGCACCACCTGAAATAGCTACATCAGATATGGTAACTGAAGCCGCCCGTATTGCACTTGATAGGGCAAACCTCAAACCAGAGGATATAGACTGCATTATAGTTGCAACCGTTACACCGGACAATGCATATCCATCTACTGCCTGCTGGGTTCAGAAGAATCTGGGGCTAAAGCAGTTTCCTGCTTTTGACATCGCGGCAGCCTGTTCAGGTTTTCTATATGGTATTATTGTTGCAAAGGCACTTCTTGAAAGTAAAGTAGTGAAGAGGGTTCTCCTCTCAGGCGCAGAGACAATGTCAAGGGCTGTAAATTGGGAAGACAGAGAAACCTGTGTTCTCTTCGGTGATGGTGCGGGAGTTGCAATACTTGAACTATCAGACGATGAATCAGATATACTTTCCTATAACTGGGCTGCAGATGGAAACTTAGGAGAACTTCTTATCCAACCTGCAGGAGGTTCAAGGCTCCCACCAAGCCACGAAACCATAGACAAGAAATTACATTCCGTTTTTATGGGGGGACGAGAGGTATTCAAAAACGCAGTGAGATGGATGGCAAATTCTGCAGAAAAAGCTATTCAGGACGCAGGATTGACAAAGGATGATATAGATTTATATATCCCTCATCAAGCCAATATAAGAATTATAGAATCCACAATAAAGAGGGTTGGAATACCAAGAGAAAAGACGGTAATAACAATAGATAGGTTTGCAAATGTCTCTGCCGCCACCGTTCCTATGTCGATGGACTGCGCAATAGAAGAAGGAAGGCTCAAAAGGGGTGATATTGTGTTACTCAATACTTTTGGAGGCGGATTTACATGGGGAGCAATGGTAGTAAGATGGTAATTTCAATCTTTCCATTCGTATACCCTTCCCCTGTAGAGGGTACATAATACCTTCCCATAGAGGTTCTTTCCTATGAAGGGGGAGTTCTTCGATTTCGACAGAAATCTCTGAGGAATCCACTCACGAGCTGGATCAACTATCGCAAGATTTGCATATTCTCCTGTGGATATGCCTTTGACAGGAAGTGAAAAAATCTTTGCGGGGTTGAGCGTGAATTTCCGAAGAAGCTGTTTTATATCCACAAATCCCGGTTTCACAAGATAAGTTATTCCACAGGCAAAAGCTGTTTCAAGCCCTATAACACCGGATGGAGCTTGGTCGAACTCAAGTTCTTTTTCAAAATCTGCATGTGGGGCATGGTCTGTTGCGATTGCATCAATCGTGTCATCTAAAAGTCCTTCAATTATTGCCTTTCTATCCACCTCTGTGCGTAACGGTGGATTTATCCTGTAATTTGTATCAAAGCCTCTCACACACTCATCTGTAAGTGAAAAATGATGTGGAGTTGCCTCACAGGTAACATTTACTCCTTCTTTTTTTGCCCTTCTTATGAGTTCAACAGACCCTTTTGTAGAGATATGTGCTATATGAAGTCTGGATTTTGTAAATTTTGCAAGTAAAATATCTCTCGCAATCATAGCCTCCTCAGCACAAGAAGGAATTCCGGAAAGCCCGAGTTCAGTGGAAACAATCCCTTCATTCATAACACCGGGAGAGAGATTTAAGTCCTCTGCATGGGATATAACAGGAATATCAAACTGTTTACAATACTCAAGTGCTCTTCTCATAATAAATGAATCCATAATAGGCATTCCATCATCAGACACGGCAACACAACCCGCATCTACAAGATCACCAATCTCTGATAATTCTGTTCCCTTAAGTCCTTTTGTCACTGCGCCCACAGGATACACATCACATACCTTCTCTGCCTCTTGTATATATCTCACTATCCCGATATTATCAACGGGCGGTTCCGTGTTTGCCATACATACAACTGCCTGATACCCACCTTTAAGTGCGCTCATCGTACCTGATAGGATTGTCTCCTCATCCTCCCTCCCAGGCTCTCTTAAGTGTGTATGTATATCAATAAGTCCTGGTATAACCCATAAACCCTTTGCATTAATCATCTTTCCCTTTTCCCTCTTCCCTCTTCTCTCTTCTCTCTTCCCTCTCACCCCCTTCACTCTCTCCCCTTCTATGAGGATATCAAAGGTGTCATCTGTATCTGTAAAAGGGTCTATCACCCTTGCATTTTTAATAATTAATTTAGCCATAAGACGGTTGTAGTATTGTTTACCACAAAGAGCACAAAGGACACAAAGGCCTTAGATTTTAGATTGTGGGCGAATTGCTATTCGCCCCTACGAGATTGTTTGCCATTCCTGTAGCTCAAGGCCTTAGCCTTGATTATCAACCCTGAAGGGTTGAGTTACAATTGCTAATTTTGCATTGCTAATTGGTAATTGAATATCTTAGTTGCTCGATAGCCTGATAGCTTGATCGCTCGATAGCCTCTTCACCCATCACCCCTCTCCCCTCTCCTCTCTCTTATCTCTCTTCCCTCCCGGAAGCAGATAAAAACATGCCATCCTCACTGCAACTCCGTTTGTTACCTGTGGAAGGATAAGGGATCTTGTTCCATCTGCAACAGAAGGGACTATCTCAATACCACGATTCACCGGTCCGGGATGCATTATCACAACATCCCTCCTTGCGTATTTTTCGAGGACCTCTTCTGTAATAGAATACAAATTGATATACTCCCTTGTAGAAGGGAATAACCCTCTTTTCTGGCGTTCCTTTTGTATCCTCAACACATATATTATATCCTTATTCTCTATTGCTTCTTTTAAGTTATAATATACCCTTACACCCATTTTCTCTATGTCTCTCGGAATAAGCGTTGGCGGACCACACACAGATACATCCATTCCCAGTTTTTTCATCCCCCATATATCGGACCTCGCAACTCTGGAGTGTTCTATGTCGCCAACTATTAAAACCTTCAGTCCTTCAAATTTAGCAAAATGTTCTTTAATGGTAAGTAAATCCAGAAGCGCCTGTGTTGGATGTTCGTGGCTTCCGTCACCGGCATTTATGACAGAGGATGTAAGGTTTTTTGCGAGAATATGAGGAGCACCGGGGGAAGAATGTCTTACCACAACAAAATTTAGCTTCATTGCCTCAAGGTTCTTGGCTGTATCGAGCAGTGTCTCACCTTTTAATACACTTGAGGATGATGCGGACACAGATACAGAATCACAGGAGAGCCTTCTTGCGGCAAGACTAAAGGAATTGAGTGTGCGTGTAGATGGTTCAAAAAATAGGAATGCAACTGTTTTACCCCTGAGATAAGGGACAACTTTAATCGGTCTTTCAAGAATCTCCTTGAAGGAGACCGCGGTGTTAAGAATGAGTTCTATTTCCTCCTTTTCAAGTTCCAATACACCAAGGAGATCCTTTCTCTTTAGACCCTCTATCTCTGAACTATCAGGACACATTCTTCTTCATCAATCTCGTGAAGTCTCACCTCCACCATTTCCTTTTTATCTACTTTCAGAAATTTACCCACAAAATCAGGGCAAATAGGGAGTTCTCTCTCCTCTCTATCTATAAAAACTGCAAGCTGTACCCTTTTAGGCCTTCCAAAATCAACAAGTTCAGTAAGGGCAGAGCGAACTGTTCTTCCTGTGAAGAGCACGTCATCAACCAGTAGAAGATTTTGATCATCAATATTGAACGGGATCTCTGTCTTTCTCACTATAGGCTTTTTATCTATTGATGTAAGGTCATCCCTGTACAGCGTTATATCAATGCTACCAAATGCAACATCAATTTTTGTTCCAAGCGATTTTGCGATTCGCTTTGCAAGAATCTCTCCCCTCCTCTTTATGCCGACAATAAGTAATCTATCTTCGTCTTTATTTTTTTCGTATATCTCTTTTGTGAGTTTCTCAAGAATTTCTCTCAACTCATCTTCAACCATAAGTACTCTGGCATTTTTGTATTCTCTATCCATAACAGGGTTAGTTTGTTAGTTGGTTTGTTTGTTAGTTGGTTTGTTAGTTTATTCTCCCTTTTTCCTTAGATCATAATTGTGTTATTATACCATAATTTTTAGGCTTTGTCAACAAGTTTTTTGAAAATTTACGCAACATTTCTCAAAAATTTCCTTGATTGCATAGGAAAGTATAAAACCACAGAGGTCACAGAGGGAAGACATTTTTTATTTTATTCTCTGTGTCCTCAAATTCCTTATAAGATTTTTAAAATTTAGTTGGTGATAAATAGAGTTGGGAGATTGAATATAGAGAGCACAGAGCCTTTGCCCTTTTTAAACAAAAATTCTCTGTGTTCTCTGTGGTTAATTTTTTCCTTGACATACTTACATTTTTATGATATAATTCAAAAGTAGAATTAAACAGGAAAACAAAAACATCCGATGAAAATCGACTACGCGAAGGAGTTGAACGAGGAACAGTACCGCTGTGTTATCGCTGGAGACGGTCCTATTTATGTACTTGCAGGAGCAGGGTCTGGTAAAACCAGAGTACTCACATATCGCACTGCATGGCTCATTGAAAATGGAATCCCGCCAAACCGAATAATGTTACTCACATTTACGAATAGGGCAGCAAGGGAGATGCTTACAAGAGTGGAGACTTTAACCGGATTAAATCTGAGAAACCTGTGGGGAGGCACATTTCATCACATTGGTAATCTGGTTTTACGCAGAATGGGAAAGTCTATTGGACTATCCCCTGATTATATGATAATTGACGAGAGTGATGCAAATTCGCTTTTAAACGAATGTAAAACGGCGTGTAGAATACCACAGGAGAGAAAATTCCCAAAAGCAAAGGTCCTAAAAGAGGTTATATCAAGCTCTATCAGTTCACTGCAGGATATTCCAACGACACTCTCGGCAAGATTCCCATATCTCCTCGAATTTACTCCTGACATCGAGAGGATAGAAAAGGAATATAGAAAAAGGAAGAGAAAGCAAAACCTGATGGATTTTGACGATCTTCTCTACTACTGGCAACAGGTTCTATGTGATGGAAATCCAATATATAACTTTAACCACATACTCGTTGATGAGTATCAGGATACAAACTTGCTTCAGGCAGAAATAACTGACAGGATGGCGGAGCAAGTCAGAAACATAATGGTGGTCGGTGATGATGCTCAGAGTATATACTCGTTCAGAGGAGCGGACTACAAAAATATAAGGGATTTCCCGTTACGCTATCCAGATACGAAGATATATAAATTGGAAACCAACTACAGAAGCACACCGCAGATACTTCATTTTGCAAATCAGATAATTGAAAGAAGCGATGCGCGCTTTAAAAAAAGACTTATTCCTGTCAGGAGCAACGGTGGTACTCCAACTGTAGTTGCTGTACGAGATCCTTATGAACAGGCAAGGTTCGTAGTTTATAAGGTCCAAGAATTAGCGGGTCAAGGAGTCCCATACAAAGATATAGGTATACTCTATAGAGCCCATTATCAGTCTGCAGAACTCGAAATTCAACTCTATAAATCAAATATTCCATATATTATAAGGTCGGGAGCCAGGTTTTTTGAAAGAGCACATATAAAAGATATCCTCTCATATCTTCGTGTGATTGTAAATCCAAGAGATTCGGTATCTTTCAAACGATTACTAAAACTTGAAGAAGGCATAGGCGATATAACTGCAGAGAAGATTTACGATAGAATAAGCTCTGTCCGCTCTCCTGTTCACAAATTTCTTTCAACTGAGCCAGAAGTGGCCGAAAAGGCGGTCCCCGGGATAAAGAATGCACAAAAGATTCTCAGCAGTATAATAAAGCTCTCTCCGTCTGAGGCGATAAAATTCATATTTGAATCAGGATATAAAGAATATCTTAGACTTACCTATCCAGATGTGGACGAACGAAAAGAGGACATAAGTGTCCTTATTGAAATTGCAAGAGAATACAGATCGCTTACGAGATTCTTGTCAGAGATTACTCTCTCAGAGCCTGCAACAGGAGAGGACACCTATTTTATACAGAGAGGCAATGATAGTGTGGTGCTTTCTACCATTCACCGCGCAAAGGGCATTGAGTGGGATACCGTATTCCTCATATACGCCTGCGATGGAGGACTTCCTATCTCAAGGAGTTATGAATCTATAGAACAATATGAGGAAGAAAGAAGATTGTTTTATGTTGCTGTCACAAGGGCAAAAAGAGAATTGTATATAACATACCCTATGCGCTCATCGAGAGCAAAGGCATATCTTTCCGCCTCTCCTTTCCTAAAGGAACTGGACGAGGATGCATACAAGATGATGTGGCTGTAAAAGTGAGAATCATTGGACGCAGATTAACGCAGATAAGGACAGATAAAGACAGTAATTAGGTCATTAGGTAATTATGTCATTAACTATCTGCATCATCGGTCAAGCAATCTTTTAATGACTTAATGACCTAATAACTCAATAACTTTAGCATATCCGTGTAAATCAGTGTCTAAAAAGAATTTGATTTGTCTATATGGAGATATTAAAGATTATAGTTGTTGCTGTACTGGCAGGATTTGCACTATCCGCGTTGGTGCTTATTAGTATGGCATTGTACCGTAATCTAAATAAACTTGACAGAGGCAAGAGAATATTCATAATGAGATTCCTCTCTATACTACTCTCTATCCTCATTTTCGTGAGCCTAGCGACATACGCAAAAACAGATTACATACGGAAAGGAATAATGGGCTTTTCTCCTGCAGAAAGCATCACTAATCGATGTGGTGTAGTTGGTGCCTTTATCTCTTACATTCTCTTTACATTGTTTGGTACAGTTGCTTATATCATTCCAGTTATCTTGTTTATATGGGGAGTAATAAAACCCATCTATTACGGGCGATATCTACTGTGGAATGCATACATAGCTGTTCTTGTCGTATTTTTTGATATAATATTTGAGATTGTGCCTCGCTTTTATGGCGGACTGATAGGCTCCAATCTGCTATCTTTCTTTGTAAAATGGCTTGGGAATATAGGAACATATGCACTGCTCGCATTCATCTTTGCCGGACTTCTGTATATGGTACCTGCCGTGAGAAACCGTAGAAGAAAGACAAAACCTACTAAAGAGGTTTCCATAAAACAAAAGAGAAAAAAGCATCCAGAGATTGAACCAGAAAGGATTTCACAGCCTCCTGTAAAAATTAGACCTCGAAAACCTGTTGGCATAAATTTCTGGGAAAGATTTCTCTCTATTTTACATGAGCCGGAAGAGGAGCATATAAGTATTACGGAAGAAGAACTCAACAGAAATGCAAAGTTGATAGAGGAAAGGTTCGAGGAATTTGATGTATCGGGAAAGATAATTGGAATATCACCGGGCCCGGTCGTCACGCGATATGAGTATAAGCCCGCCCCCGGTATAAAGGTATCAAAGATAGAATCACTCGCTGACGACATTGCCCTTTCTATGAAAGCATCAAGAGTGCGCATCGTTGCGCCAATTTCAGGGAGTTCTGCCATAGGGATAGAAGTTCCCAACACTACACGGAAAAATGTGTATCTCAAACAGCTTCTTACCAACGAGAGATTTACCTCATCAAAATCTAAGCTCACCACCGTTATGGGTGTTGACATAGCAGGAATACCTATATGCTCGGATATACAGACGATGCCACACCTTCTGATCGCAGGAGCAACTGGCTCGGGCAAGAGTGTGTTTATAAACACAATCATAGCCAGCATTCTCTCAAAGGCAGACCCCGATGATGTTAGATTTGTTATGATAGATCCAAAGAGGATAGAACTTCCGATGTATAACAGCATTCCGCATTTGATCCATCCTGTGATAGCAGACGCAAGAAAGGCGCTCGATGTCCTCAAGGAGATCCTTGAATGGATGGATACAAGATACAGGGAATTTGCAAGAGCAGGAGTGAGAGATATCGAGGGTTATAATACCAGATCACAGACAAAAAAACCATACATCGTGATAATAGTGGACGAACTTGCAGATCTTATGTTGACAGCACCGAGAGAGATAGAGGAGACGCTGACAAGACTTGCACAGATGTCAAGAGCGGTGGGTATACATCTTGTCCTCGCTACCCAGAGACCATCTGTGGATGTAATCACAGGACTTATAAAGGCAAACTTTCCTGCAAGGGTTGCATTCCAAGTGGCATCAAAGACAGATTCAAGGACAATACTCGATATGAACGGAGCGGAAAAACTCCTGGGAAGAGGTGATATGCTGTTTTTACCTCCGGGAAAGGGTGAACCTGAAAGACTACATGGGGCATACATATCGACTGAAGAAGCAAAAGGGATTGCAAACCTATGGGCAGAGAGATGGCTGAATGAGCTCCTATCAGAGTTTGAAAACTGCGGGGAACTCACCCAAATGATCATTGAATATGACCTTGTCGATTCAATAGTAAATCCCGATATGCCTGGTGCAATGGAAAGAATAGGAAATTTCTCTGTGGAAGCAGAAACAGCGCTTGATGTGGATGTTGGTACTCTCAGATCAACTCTATTAAACATTGATTATTATCCTCTCCTTACGGAAATGAAAATAATAGCAGAGGAGAAAGAATTATTCAAAGAAAGTCTTGGAGAGGTGGATGAACTGTTTGATGATGCAAAGAAACTTGTAATAAGGCATCAGGTAGCGTCTGTATCCCTCCTTCAGAGGCATTTCAAGATTGGATATGCAAGGGCGGGTAGGATAATAGACCAGTTAGAAAAGGCGGGCATAATTGGTCCTTACCAGGGAAGTAAATCAAGAGATGTTCTGATTGAACTAGAGTAGGCAAGTAGGGCAAAGTCGCGTCTTTAGACGGGATTCCGCGGAACTTCAGTATTGCGATAAACTATGCAGTGAATTGTCAAGTGCAAATTAGTGATCAGTAATGGCAAAGGCTATTTATATATCTGCAACAGAGAAAAATGCAGGCAAAACATCCATTTCCATCGGTTTAATAAAGTATCTGACGGAGAAAGGTATGAGGGTAGGTTTTATGAAACCTCTTGCACAGAGATATGTAGAGGTGAACGGTGGAAGGTTTAGCGAGGATGCTGTTCTTGTGAAGAGGATATTCGAACTTCCATATAGACTTGAGGATATGAGTCCTGTTATAGTAGATAAAGGTCTAACAGAGGAATACATAACAAAAAAGAGGAGATCCTTCAAGAGGCGGATAGTTTCTGCATTCAGAAGGATAGCACAGGATAGTGATTTTGTTGTAGTTGAAGGAACTGGACACGCAGGAGTAGGTTCTTGCCTTGATATGTCAAATCCAGATGTTGCAAAGGCGATTTCAGCGCCCATTCTTATGGTGGCAGAGGGAGGCATAGGAAATACCATTGACAGAATAATGCTTAATAGAAGTCTTTTTGAGTTGAAGGGAGTCAGGATACTGGGTATTATGATAAATAAGGTAAGGGAAGATAAGTATGAGAAAATACAGAATGTACTAAGGACAGCACTTGGAACTAAGGGTATGCATACATTCGGGTTCATCCCTTATATCTGTCATCTTGCAACACCCACAATAGCTCAAATAGGAGAAGAAACCAATGCTACAGTGATCTCTGGTGAGGAGGGCCTGGAAGAAGAAATAAATGATATAACAGTTGCGACGATGGAACCCCATGCTGTGCTTGATCTTATTCTGAATTCGGAGAAGAATCTCTTCCTTATCACATCGTCTGACAGGTTGGATGTACTCCTTGCTATTGTTGCTGCCTTTTTTGAAGGAGCAAAGAATTTAAAAGGGATTTTGCTCTCCGGAAACAACCTACCACCTGCAAACATTCTGCATGCCCTTAAAAAGACAGGTATTCCTGTGCTTATAGCAAGAGTAGGTGTTTATACACTTGCATCCATGCTTTCAAATCTTACTGTCAAGATAACACCTGGGGATAACAAAAGGATAGAATCTCTACATAAACTAACAGAAAAACATATTGATATCGAACTGATCATGAGACAGATGGAGAGAGAAAAGGAGATACCCCTAGGGTTTATGGGATGGTGGAGAAAGATATTAAAGAGCATCTTCAAATTTCTATGGGAGTTAGTGCAGGGAATCCCATCCTCAAAGAAATCAAAGTGCAAAAATCAAAATGTAAAATTATAGATTTTAAGCTTTACTTTTACCCTGATAGACCAGCTCGCACTCTATACAGTCAACTCTGCCACCAATTGGGGGATGCGGTTTGCGGACTCTTACAGTAAGACTGTTAGGTGTATATCTATCTGCAAGGATGGAGAGAAGTTTCTTTCCTATATCCTCAATGAAGGTATAAGAAGAACTTTCCACTGTATCCTTTATTAGATTGTATACTTCTTTCAGATCTACAAATTTATCGGCATCAACGCTCACATCTACATCTATCTCCCTCTTTCCCTTTCTTTCCTCCTCACTAATGCCTATTTTTGTATACAATTTTATCCCTGATATAGTAAGCATAATAAAAAAGGTAATTATAAAAGTTTTGGCACTAACTGGCTAAAGATAGTAGCATACAGATCTAATCCCCATTATGTTTTTTAGGCAGATTGCAGATTTATTTGTGGGAGGCATCCCCTGATGCCGATAATCCAATTGCGGGCAGAGTCAAGGTCAGGAGACCTTCCCCACAAAAAACATACGGGATACCCTTTTCTTTGCTTCGTCCCGCATTTTGCGGGATGAAGACAATAAATACAAAACAAGAATACAGCTCAGTATAAGCACCTTTCGAGTGTCAAATCTTTTATAAGCATCTAAAAAAATCGGTCTTTGTGTGTTTATCTTCTGAATATTTTTCCCAGTCTGTAAAATATCGTTCGTTTCATTTTTCGCCTTATTTCGGGCAAGGCACGAGTTGCCGCTTCTCTCCCTTTTTGAATGCAAAAATCCAGTTTTCTATAGTCTGCCCAGTGAATATCTTTAACATTCGGCGAGATAACCACATCTGCCTCATCCAATTCTTTCTTTGTCAATCTATATTTTACTATCTCATCCACTCTGAAGTTTATATCAAGACCCGTCTTAAATACAGAACAAATTTCCGGTGGCGAAGCCAGATTGGATGTAATAATTAAATCTGCTCCCATCTCTTTTACTACTCTGACAGGTACATTTTGGGTAGCACCACCATCGACCAAAATACACCCTTCTTTTTCCAGATATGGAAATAATCCAGGTATTGCAATGCTGGCATATACTGCAGGAAGAAGAGGCCCCTCATTTATTACGATATCCTTTCCTGTTACGATATCTATCGCGGTCACGCTAAAGCGGATTTTTGTATCCTCAAATCTCTTCTCGTTGAGGGTTTCTTCAAGCAATTTTTCTATCTTTTCTCCATCAACAATGAACGGGCGGAATAATGCTTTCCCGTAAGTGTATTTTTCCTTTATAAATGTGGTTATCCTCTTTAAGAGGTTGTAATCTCTATTCTCGAATATGCTAATCCCTATATTCTTGAATGTATCGGAAGAGAGAACTTCTTCCGCTTTTACTTTAAGTAAAGAAGCATCGGGGCTAAGGGAATACATTGCACCAACTACCGCCCCTATACTTGTCCCAGATATAAAGTTAATAGGGATATTCTCTTCCTGCAGGACCTGCAGCACACCAATATGCGCAAGCCCTTTGGCAGAGCCACCCCCAAGTGCAAGACCGATCTTCATCTTTTATCTCCGGTTATTTATAATCCCCTATTTCAGCCACTAATTTCACAGATTTCTATATGCCTTTAAAAATAGTTATCTCTGTGTTGATCCCTCCTACAATTCTTTTAATAAAAATATACCACAAAAATACTGTTTTGTCAAGAAAAAAGACACCACGAATTACACAAATCAATCGAATGCACACAAATCTACCTATCGGTAGATAGGTAACATAAAAACACCTCAAAAATAGGGAATGTCCCAAAGCGTCGTGATAGAAATAGAATGAATCCATTGATACAGGCTTTCGGTTCGGCTGAGCTCACCGAAGTCCAACTTTTTGTTCATTGGATTCCCCATTATGTTTTTTAGGCAGATTGTGAGTCGTTGGCGTTAAGATTTCCAGGTGTCTGAGCGAA